>JAQSXQ010000424.1 GCA_029256565.1 Mycobacterium sp. | reverse complement strand
GCGAGGGCATGGCGTCGCTGTCGGCGCTGTCACCCGAGGTCGGTGCCACCGTGGTCGACGCCGACCTCGCGGCGATGCCCCAGGGGCGCAGGCAGGTCGAGGTGCTGCTGGCCGGCGACGACGCCGACCACCTCGAGCGCGTGGCACTCGAGTTGTGCACCAGGGTGTTCGGTGCGTACGGCGCCCGACCCACCGCGGGGGTGCTGACGTACGTGAGTCGCGGCACCGACCACGATGCACTCGGCGTGCTGGCGGGTTTCGGGCTCACCGGCGAGATCGAACGCGAAGACGGCCCGGAGTGGGACGTCGTGCGGGTGACGCTGCGCAAGTCCGACCTCGAGCGCGTCCCGGAGAGCAGAGTGCACACCGCCCTGGAGGCCTCGCTCAACTGCGAGGTTCGGATCATCACGGTGTGAGTCCTTCGACCGTGGGCCGTCCGTTGGTCACGACTTCTTCAGGAAGTCGAGGATCGCGGGTGCCGCCTGGACCCAGGTGTCGAACATGTTGAAGCGCTTCACCTTTCCCTTGGCCCGCGCCTCCCCGGCGCGCTCCCAGGCGTCCTCGGGCCACGGCGGATCGATGACCTTGCTGCCCTTGATGAGGCAGCTCACCTCCAGCGACGTGCGCTTCGGGTGGTCGAGGTCGTTCTCGCCGCCGCGGATGATGAGCGTCGGAACCTTGATCTCGTCGAACAGCTCGTCCTCGACACCCGGAATCGTCTGACCGGGCTTGGGTACGAAGGCGTTGAGCCAGCGCAGCATCAGCTTCAGGAACTGGTCGGAGTCCTGGGACAGGATGCGCTGCTCGTTGTCGGGATTCTCGCCGATGCGTTCCTGCCACTCACCGACCTGGGCGACGGCCTTCATCCCGGCACCGCGCACGGCCAGGATGCTGGGCACGATGTAGTACGAACCGAGGACGAACGATCCATAGACGCCGCCGACGATGTTCCACACCACCAGCTTCTTGACGAGTTCCGGATAGAGCATGGTGGTCAGCATCGAGTCCCTCGCACCGCCCGAGCCGCCGGCGAGGATGCACGGTCCGATGTCCAGCTTGGTGATCAACTGCGACAGGGTCTCGGCACGCATGTGCGATTCACTCTGGCCGTAGAACTGCACGTCGGACTTGCCGCAGTTCGGCCGGTCCCACAGCAGCACGCGGTAGCCGCCCTCGACCAGCTTCTTGGCCAGCGGCTTGAGGCCGGGGATGTCCTTGCTGAACCGGCCGCCGGGCGTGAGGGCGATGAACTCGCCCTCCTTGCCCAGGATTTCGTAGACGACGTTGCCGCCGTTGATGTCGATCGTCTTGTTGGGCAACGCTGCTCCGATTTCGGTGGACTCGAGGTGGGCTTCAGGCTTGGACGAGTACGTCGTTGCCGACGACCCTGACCGGATACGTACGAATGCTCCACTCCGGCTTGACCGCCGTGGTCCCGGTCGCGAGCTCGAAACCCCATTGGTGCCAGGGGCAGAACACGAACTCCTTGTCGCGGACCATCACCGCGTCGCCGGGCACGCTGTCGTCGGCGACGTTGATGCCGCGCGCCCGGCCCGAACACAGCGGGCCGCCTTCGTGCGGGCAGTAGTTGGCAATCGCGTAGAAGGTGCCGTTGACGTTGTACACGCCGACGCCGTGACGCCCGATGGGCACCAATTTGTGTGTCCCCGGGGCGATCTCGTCGACGGTGGCCACGACGTGTTCACGCCCCTGCGCAAGCCGGGGCGGTTTCGGATCGGTCATGCCTAGAAGACCCGGACCTGACCCTCGAGCGCCGGCACGGTATCCGGCAGCTTGTAGGTCTCGATCCCGTTGCGGAACATGATGGCCTCGCGCGCATGCTCGGGGAGGTGCTTGACCAGCCAGCGCGGATCGTCGAACGTCCAGTGCGGGTAGTCACTGCTGAACAGCAGGATCTTCTCGCATTCCATCCACTCGAAGGCGCGGGTCAGCTCCGTCTTGTCCTCGGGATAGTCGAGCGGCTGAGTCGTGAACTTGATGTGGTCCTTGACGTATTCGCTCGGCTTGCGCTTGATGTCCATCCACGACTTGCGTGCCTCGTAGATCGCGTCCATGCGCCACATCAGCGGCAGGATCCAGGTGAAGGCATGTTCGACGAACACGATCCGCAGGTTCGGGTGGCGGTCGAACGTCCCGTCGAAGATCAGGCTCATCACCTGGTTGGCCGCGAGCAGCGAGTACGTGACCATGAAATCGTGGTTGTAGCTGGGCAACCCGACCGGCGGCATGGGCAGCTCGTCGTAATGGCTGCGCGACAGGTGGCAGCTCACGGGGATGTCGTGCTTGGCTGCGGCCGCCCAAATCGGGTCGTACTTGGGGTTGCCCCATGACGGCCGCGGCTCTGCCTTGATCAGGATCTGCGCCATGTAGGGGTGTCCGGCCCAGCGTTCGATCTCGGCGACGCTGTCTTCCGGGGCTTCGATCGCCAGGCAGATCGATCCGCGCCAGCGCTCGTGCCAGTTGTTGTGCGAGTCCAGCCAATGGTTGGCCTGCCAGTCGTTGATCGCGTAGGACATCGCGTGCTGAGCCTCGGGAATCCGCGCCGGATAGGCGGCGGGCTCCAGGATGGCGATGTCGGCCCCTGCCTCCATGATCAACTGCTTGAACGCAAGATCCGGGTCGCTGCAGGCGAATTCGCCGTCGGGAGGGAACGCGTCGAGGCGCATTGCGTACGAGTGCGCGTAGTCGGGGGCGTCGTAGTAGATCTGGTCACCCACCTTGTGGGTGCCGAAGTACTTGCTCCGCCACGGCTCCGGGATGTACTGGCCCAACTCGCCGGTGCGGGGCGCCGGATGGACGTCGGAGTCGACGCACCGCACGGCGATGCGTTCGGCGGCGGGTACTCGTGGATTGGCAGTGGTGGTCATGGGGCCTCCTCGATTACCTCTACTGTGCGGCCGCGTGGGCCGGAATGTCTATGCCGTACAACTCTGCGGCGTTGCGCCAGCACAACTTCTCGCGCTGCTCGGCGCTGTACGAACTGGGCACCGACAGTTCGTTGAGCTGCCAGTGCGGATAACTCGAGCCGTACATCACCATGTCGTCCTTCCCGGTGAAGCCGGCCCACTCGCCCGCGAAGTCGACGTCGCCCGGACCGTCGAGACTGCCCTGCACGAAGAAGACGTGCCCGGGCAGATAGTCACTCGGCATCTTCGGCGCCCACGGCGTCTGCTCCAGGTGCGGCCTGCCGAAGCAGTCCATGCGCCACATGAACGGCGTCAACATGTCGGCGGCGCCGTCTGCCCAGACGAACTTCAGCTCGGGCAATCGCTCGAACACGCCCTCGGCGATCATGTTCATCTGGTGGTAGAGGAAGTTGAGCGCCGTGAAGCCGAGGAACTGCTCGTAGGTGCGGGTCAGGCCGTTCGGCGTGGGTGGCAGCATCACGCCGGACCCGACCTCGAAGTGCACGGCGACGGGAAGTCCGGCGTCCACCGCGGCCTCCCACAGCGGCCAGAA
>JAQSXQ010000423.1 GCA_029256565.1 Mycobacterium sp. | reverse complement strand
GTCAGTCGATCTCGAGGACCGTGGGCACGATCATCGGCTGCCTGCGGTAGACCTCGCCGACCCACTTGCCCACCGACCGGCGGACGGCCTGGGCGATGCGGGCCGGATCGGTGATCTTCTCGGCGGCGAGCGCGTCGAGCGCCTCCTCCACCTTGCGTGCGGCGGGTTCGAGGGCCTTCGGGTCCTCGGAGAAGCCGCGGGAGTGCAGCTGCGGCGGTGCGGCCCGTTTCCCGGTGGCGCGCTTGATCACCACGTTTATCGCGATGAAGCCCGAGGTCAGCGTGAGGCGCTCGCCAAGCGTGGTGTCGCCGACGTCGCCGGTGACGAGGCCGTCGACGAACATCTTGCCTACGGGCACCGCCCCCGCGATGGACGCCTTGCCCGCCACCAGGTCCACGCTGACACCGTTCTCGGCGAGCATGACGTTCTCCGGCGGCACACCCGACTTCACCGCAAGGCCGGCGTTGGCCCGCAGGTGCCGCCACGTGCCGTGCACCGGCATGACGTTGCGGGGGCGAATGCCGTTGTACAGGAACAGGAGTTCACCGGCGTAGGCGTGGCCCGTGACGTGGATGCGCACCTGGGCGTTGGTGACGACGCGGACGCCGATCTTCGCCAGCGAGTCGATGACGCCGTAGATCGCCTCTTCGTTGCCAGGGATCAGCGACGACGAGAGCACCACGAGGTCACCGTCGGTCAGCGTGATGCTGCGGTGTTCACCGCGTGACATCCGCGACAGCGCAGCCATGGGTTCGCCTTGCGTGCCGGTGGTGACCAGCACCACGCGGTCGGGCGGCAGCATCTCTGCGGCCGCGATGTCGACGACGTTGTCGGGGTGGACGTTCAGGAAGCCCAGCTCCCGGGCGATGCCCATGTTGCGCACCATGGAGCGTCCGACGAACGACACCTTCCTGCCCAACGCCACGGACGCATCGATGATCTGTTGCACGCGAGCGACGTTGGAGGCGAAGCACGCCACGATCACCCGACCCTCGGCCGACCTGATCAGGCGGTGCATGTTGGGCCCGATTTCGCTCTCCGACGGTCCGACACCGGGGATGTCGGCATTCGTCGAGTCGCACAGGAACAGGTCGACGCCCGCGTCGCCGAGGCGGGACATGCCGGGCAGGTCCGTCGGCCGACCGTCCAGGGGCAGCTGGTCGAGCTTGATGTCGCCGGTGAGCAGAACCGTTCCCGCTCCGGTGTACACGGCGATCGCCAGTGCGTCCGGAATCGAGTGGTTGACCGCGAAGTACTCGCACTCGAACACGCCGTGCCTGCTGCTCTGCTTCTCGGCGACCTCCACGAAGACCGGCTTGATCCGGTGCTCGCGGCACTTCGCCTCGATCAGGGCAAGGGTGAACTTCGAGCCCACGACCGGGATGTCGGGCCGCAGTTTCAGCAGATGTGGGATGGCGCCGATGTGGTCTTCGTGGGCGTGGGTGATGACCATCGCCTCGATGTCGTCGAGACGGTTCTCCACGTGCCGCAGGTCGGGCAGGATCAGGTCGACGCCGGGTTCGTCGTGATTGGGGAACAGGACTCCGCAGTCGACGATCAGCAGGCGACCGAGGTGCTCGAACACCGTCATGTTGCGGCCGATCTCGCCGATGCCGCCGAGCGCGGTGACCCTCAGCCCGCCCGGAGCCAGCGGCTTCGGGGGTGTGAGTGCTGCGGAGGGGACGGTCATCTGAGCACCGCGGCAACGCGCATGTCGGCGGCCAGCTCCTCGAGTTGTTGGGGTGTCGCGGGAATTTGAGGGAGTCTCGGCTCCCCCACGTCGATGCCGAGCAGGCGCAGCCCGGCCTTGGCCATGGTCACGCCACCGAGCCGGGTCTGTGCGTCGTTGAGGCGACCGAGCGTCACGTGGTACTTGCGCGCCGTGGCGAGGTCACCGGAGGTGAACGCGGACAGCATGTCTCGCAGCTGGCTGGCCGCGACGTGGCCCCAGACGCTGATGAAGCCGGTGGCGCCCATGGCGAGCCACGGGAGGTTGAGCCCGTCGTCGCCCGAGTAGTAGGCGATGCCGGTCTCGGCCATGATCATCGCGCCGCCGTGCAGGTCGCCCTTGGCGTCCTTGATCGCGGCGATGTTCGGGTGCGCTGCCAGCGTCCGGATGGTGTCCCACTCGATGGGCACCACCGAACGGGGCGGGATGTCGTAGAGCACGTTGGGCAGCGCCGTGGCGTCCGCGACCGCGGTGAAGTGGGCCAGCAGGCCGGCCTGCGGCGGGCGCGAGTAGTACGGCGTCACGACGAGCAGTCCGTGTGCGCCCTCGCGCTCGGCGGTCTTGGCGGCGCCGATCGAGTGGGCGGTGTCGTAGCTGCCGACCCCGGCGACGATGCGCGCACGGTCGCCGACGGCCTCGAGCACCGCGCCCAGCAGAGCGGTCTTCTCCGCATCGGTCGTCGTCGGCGACTCGCCGGTGGTGCCGGACACCACCAAGCCGTCGCAGCCGGCGTCGACCAGGTGCGTGGCTACCTTCTTCGCGGTCACCAGATCGAGCGAGCCGTCCGGGCCGAACGGCGTCACCATGGCAGTCAGCACGGTGCCCAGGCGTGCGCCGACGTCGAATCCACTGGTGGTCACGGGGGCTAGGTTACCCGCCGGTCGTCGTCGATCAGGGCCGACGGGTACCCAAATCTCGTCAGTCCTCGACATCACTCTTCAACGACGCCTGCGCGGCGCATCGCGGTGGAGATGTGTTCGAAGTCGATCGCGACGTGCGCGCGCGCCAGTGCGTCGGCGTCGTCGCCCCGCCGTCCGGCGATCGCGGCGATGAGTTCGACGTGGTCGCGCAGGGACCGCAGTTCCATCTCCCGCATCGTCGACGGCTCGCCCCACAGGTGTGCGGGAGCGCCGATGCTGACCGAGGCCTCGAGATCCAGTAGCACCTGCTTGAGCACCGAATTGTGCGCGGCGTCCATGATCGCGAGGTGCAGCTGGCTGTCGGCCTGCTGAGCGCGCAGTCCGCTGGATGCGTTGCGGAAGACCTCCAGCGCTGCCTCGATGCGCTCGATGTCGTCGGCGCCGTGGGATTCCGCGGCCGCCCGGCACACCGCCCCGTGCAGTCGGCAGATGGCGTCGCACCGGTCGCGCAGCTCGGAGAGCCGCATCGACAGCGTCCGGCCCACCGCCGCGGTCGACGACTCGGGCCATTGATCGACGACGTAGGAACCCCCACCGCGACCGCGCCGCGTCTCGAGCAGACCGCGGTCCACCAGCCGCGCCAGTGCCGCGCGCACGGTCATCCTGCCCACGCCCAGCGCGGCGGCGAGGTCGCGTTCGACCGGGAGCCGGGCCCCGGGAAGGTACTCGCCGATCGCGATGGCGGTGACGAGGCGGTCGGTGATCTCGTCGACCCGCGACGGCATCGCCAGCTGACTGTCGAGCAGGCCGGGGCGCCTCGGTGTCGGCGTACCGCTGGCGTCGGCCATGGTTGATCTTCACCCCTCGTCGTCACCGGAATGTTAATTCCACGTT
>JAQSXQ010000422.1 GCA_029256565.1 Mycobacterium sp. | reverse complement strand
CCCGAGGCGCCGCTGAGCGAGCGCGTCGCCGCGATCATCGACGTGCTGTTCGACGGGTTGTCGGCGCCCGACTCACGCGCCATCGAGACGTTGCGGGCCGCCCTTCCCCGCGACGGCGCGGAACTCGAGCGGCTCTACCCGCGGACGTCGGCCGAGCTGCAGTCGTGGGGGCGCAGCTGGATCGAGGCGTGCCAGACCGCGTTCGCCGACGTCGACGTCGACCCGGAACGGGTCCGCGAGGTCGCGTCGTTCATCCCGGGCGCCATGCGCGGCCTGGTCTCCGAACGGCAACTCGGTTCGTACTACGACCTCGACCTGGCCCGGCGGGGCCTCACGGGTGCGATCGTCACCTACCTGCAGCACTCTCGGAGCTAGTGGACTCGGGGCTCGTCTCCTCCAGCGCCCGGATGAGGCTGGCCGCGTCGAACGGACCCTTGTGCCGCCTGCCGTTGACGAAGAAGGTGGGGGTGGAGTTCAGGTCCATCAACTCGGCGTCCTGCGCGTCGTCGAGCACCCGGTGCAGCACCTTCGAGCCGTGCAGGTCCTCGTCGAATCTGGCTATGTCGCAACCGACTCCGTCGGCGTAGCGGTAGATGCGGGAGGTGGCGCCACACGTACCGCAGGCGGTCGCCGAAGTACTCGCGCACCTCGTCGATCGATCCGGTCGCGCGGCTGCAGAACGGGCACTCGAAGTCGCCGTACTCGACCAGCGTCAGCGGTGCGTCCGGGTTGCCGCGCATGTGATCCCGCGTGGGATCGACGTCGCGAAGGAGCTTGGCGCCCACCGCAACCGGCGGACTGAGCCGATCGGTCACCCGGAACGTCGCCCAGCCAAGCGCGAACGCCAGCACCGAGGCGGCCAGCACGCCGACGCGGGCCTGATCCTGCTTCACCGGGTCGGTGATCGCGATGTCGACGATGAACAGCGAGATGGTGAACCCGATACCGGACAGCGCCGCACCGCCCGCGATGCGGCGCAGCGTCAGCCCCGGCGCCAGCGCGCCGACACCGGATGCGCGCACGGCCGCGGTCGCCGCGGTGATCCCGACGAACTTGCCGACCACCAGACCGGCGATCACGCCCCAGGTCAGGGGTGAGCGCATCGCCTCGGAGATCGTGTTCCCGTCCAGGTGCACACCGGCGTTGGCGAGCGCGAAGAGCGGCAGGACGAGGTAGGACACGTACGGCCCGAAGTCGGTCTGCAGCCGCTCGTTGATCGAGATCGAGTCGCGCAGGCTCCGCGTCGCGGCCCGGGCGTACTCCGAGTTCGGCGACTGCCGGAAGGCCCGGATGACCTCCGCGGCCTCCTCGACCCGTCCGCGGTCGGGCGTGAACACCGGGATCAGCAGCGCGACGGCCACGCCGGCGAGCGTCGGGTGCACGCCGCCTGCGAACAGCGACAGCCACAGACCCACGCCCAGCACGAAGTACGCCGGACCGCGACCACGGGGCAACAGGCGCACCGCGGCGAGGGCGCCGAGGAGTACGACGGCGGCCACCAGCGGCCAGACCCGAACCTCGTCCGAGTAGAACAGCGCGATCACGATCAGCGCACCGACGTCGTCGACCACGGCCAGGGTGAGCAGGAAAGTCCGCAGTCGCGCAGGGTATTTCGGCCCGATGATGGCCAGCGCGCCCACCAGGAACGCCGTGTCCGTCGAGATGACCACGCCCCACGCCCTGGCGTCCTCACCACTGGGGTTGAGCACCAGGAACACCACGGCGGGCAGGATCAGCCCGGCGATGGCCGCGAGCACCGGGACCGCGGCGCGCGACCGGTCGGTCAGTTCGCCGATCGTGAACTGGCTCTTGACCTCGAGGCCGACGATGAAGAAGAAGAACGTCATCAGGGCGTCGTTCACGAGGTGCTTGACCGTGAGTTCGGCGTGCATGCTGCCAAACGTCAGCCCGACGTGGGTGTCCCAGAAGTCGGCGTAGGTGTGCGCCCACGGCGAGTTCGCCCAGACCACCGCGAGCACCGTGAACGCCAGCAGCAGTGCCGCCGCGGAGTTCTCGCCGCTGCGCGCTGCGGTGGGGTCGCGTCCGAACCGGCTCGGCCGGGCTGGGGCCTGCTCGGTCACGCTCGGGCGTGGTCGGCGAACACGTCCAGCAGGTCGGGCCGGTCCACGGCGCTCGGGGTCAGCACGTCGGACGGCTTGGCGCCCTGCAGGATTCGCTTGATCGGTATCTCGAGCCGCTTGCCCGTCATGGTCCGCGGGATCCCGGGGACGACGATGACCTCGTCGGGCACGTGCCGGGGTGACGCGCCGGTCTTGATCGCGGTGACGATCGTGGCGCGCAGTTCGTCGTCGAACTCGACCCCGTCGGCGAGCGCGACGAACAGCGGCATCCAGTAGCCGCCGTCGTCGAGTTCGCACCCCACCACCAGGCAGTCGCGCACCTCGGGGAGCCCCTCGACGGCGTTGTAGATCTCGGCACTGCCCATCCGGACGCCCATCCGGTTCAGCGTGGCATCCGAACGGCCATGCACCACAACGGACTTGCGGTCGGTGATCGTGATCCAGTCACCGTGGCACCACGTCCCCGGGTACTTGTCGAAGTAGGCCTTGCGGTACTTCTCGCCGTCGTCGTCGTTCCAGAAGAACACCGGCATCGACGGCATGGGCGCCGTGATCACCAGTTCACCGGCCTCCTCGGTGACCGACCTGCCGCCGTCGCCCCAGGCCTCGATGGCCGCGCCGAGGCAGAGCACGTTGAGTTCACCTGCCCGGATCGGGACCAGCGGGCTCCCGCCGATGAACGCGGTGACGACGTCGGTGCCGCCACTGGCCGACACCACCGGGACCGGGCGTCCGATGCCCTCCTGGATCCAGCGGTAGCCCGACGCGGGCAACGGCGATCCGGTGGATCCCACCGCGCGCAGCGCCGCGAGGTCGTACGCCTGACCGGGCCGCAGGTCCTCCTTGGCGCACGCCAGCCAGTACCCAGCGCCCGCGCCGAGGACGGTCGTGCCGCTCTCGGCGGCCACCTGCCACAGGTAGTCGGTGCGCTGGAAGGTCGGACTGCCGTCGTAGAGCACGATCGTCGAGCCCACCAGCAGCCCGCCGACCAGGAGGTTCCACATCATCCAGCTCGTCGATGACTGCCAGAAGAAGCGGTCCTCCGGTGTCATGTCGAGGTGCAGGCCCAGGTACTTGAGGTGTTCGAGCACCACGCCGCCGTGCCCGTGCACGATGCCCTTCGGCGTGCCGGTGGTGCCCGAGGAGAACAGCACCCACAGCGGATGGCCGAACGGCACCTGCGTGATCTCCAGTGGCGCGTCGGCCTCGAGGACCGCCGACCACGGAACGGCGATCATCGAATCCCGGGTCGCTTCGCTCCTGCCCTCCGGAGCAGGCGCCGCCGTGCCCAGCCGCGGCACCAGCACCGTCGCCCGGAGCGTCGGCAACTGCGAGCGGATCGTCGCGAGTTCGGCGCTGCGATCGACGTGCTTGCCGTTGTAGACCGAGCCGTCGCTGGCCACCAGCACGGTCGGTTCGAGCTGAGCCAGCCTCGCGACGACGCCTGCGGGTGAGACGTCCTGGTTGCACACCGCCCAGGTGGCACCGACGGCGGCGGCGCCGAGGAACGCGACGACGGCCTCGCCGACGTTCGGCAGGTAGCCGACCACGCGGTCCCCCGGCACGACGCCGACCCGGCGCAGGTAGTTCGCGAACGACGCCGTCTCGCTGCGCAGCCGGTCCCACGACCATTCGGTCGAACCGTCCTCGCCTGCCACGACCATGGCGGGCCGGTCGGCGGTCTCGTGCCGGAAGACCTCGGTGGCGTAGTTCAGCGTGACACCCGGGAACCATTGCGCGCCAGGCATGTCGGAGTCGACGAGCACGGACTCGGGGCGCTGCGTCGAGCGGACGTCGTAGAAGTGCCACACCGCCTCCCAGAACCAGGCGACGTCGCGCACCGACGCCGCCCACAGCTCCTGGTAGTCGGCGAATTCGCCGCGACCGGTCTCCGCGAGCCACGCCATGAAGCGGGTCAGGTTGGCACGGGCGATCGTGTCCTCGTCGGGGGTCCAGCTTCCGGTCAGCTCGTCGGCGAGCGTCATCTACGCCTCTTCCTCC
>JAQSXQ010000421.1 GCA_029256565.1 Mycobacterium sp. | reverse complement strand
CCGAGGTGTAGCGGGAGTAGCCGCTGTCACTGGAGTGCATGCCGACGAAGACGTCGTACTCGACGCACTTCTGCCAGAAGGGATCGAACTCGGGCAGCGCGAACGACCGCGGGCCGCGGAATCCCGGCACCGGAGCGGGCCGGATGAGGATCGCGCGGGCACCGCGCTTGACGGCCCAGTCCAGCTCCTCGATCGCCTTCTCGACGATGGGCAGCAGCGCGTGCACGATGACGTGGATCGCAACCGGATCGTCGGCCAACCGCTCCTCGATGAGGCTCGCCAGCGTGGGGAACATCAGCGAGCGGTCGAGGCCGAGTTCGTCCATCTTCTCCAGCCGCGGGGCCGGCTCGAAGAACGCGGGGATCGCCTTCATCGGCTCGCCGAACAGTTCGCGCTTGCTCTTGCCGTCGGGGTTGCCGAACTTGAAGTACTCCTCCCAGGCGCCTGGCTTGGCGACCACCGAGAAGGTGGGGTTCGGGATGTAGTTGCTGATCTGCCCGCGCAGCGCGATCTTGGTGCGACCGTTGATCTCGACGTACTGGACGACGTCCTTGTACTCCTTCGGCAGGAACTTGGTCAGCGCCTCCGGCGGCTCGTAGAGGTGGTTGTCCGCATCGAACAGCGGAAACGGAATGTCGACCCTGTGCGACAGTTGCCCCATTGGAAAACTCCTTATCGTCTCGCGAGAATCTTATTCTCATTCTAGGCCTGTGGCAATCCTCTGACGAAGTCGGGTAACGACGTTCCGCAGGACTCACGCCGAGATTCGGGCCTCCGGCGGCGTGCCGAGACCTACTCGGCGAAGCTCAGTTGGCGAGGCTCTGGCGGACCAGGAACTTCTGCACCTTGCCGCTCGCCGTCCGCGGGTAGACGTCGACCTCGTGCAGTTCCTCGGGCCACTTCTGACGGGCCACCCCTGCTCTGTCGAAGTGCGCACGCACCTCGTCGAGGGACGGCAGTTCGCAGCCCGGCTTGAGCCGCAGCACCGCAGCCGCGCGCTCGCCGAGCCGCCGGTCGGGCGCAGCCACCACCACTGCCTCGGCCACCTGCGGCATGGCCAGAAGCACTTCCTCGACCTCGAGCGCGCTGATGTTCTCCCCCGCCCGGATGATCACGTCGGCCTTGCGGTCGGTGATCGTGAGGTAGCCCTCGTCGTCGAGCACGCCGACGTCGCCGGTCCGGTACCAGCCGTCGTCGTCGAATGCCTTCGCGGTCAATTCCGGGTCGGTGTAGCCGAGGCAGAGGTCGGGCCCGCGGCTGAGGATCTCGCCCTCCTCGGTCAGACGGATCTCGACCCCGGGACGCGGATTGCCGTCGGTGAACAGCCGCTTGTCCTCGGGTGCATGCGGGCTCGATCCGGTGATCGACGGATGCTCCGTGCTGCCATACGAGCGGTAGACGAGCACGCCACGGTCGGAGAGCCGGCGCGTCACCGCTGCGGGCACGGTCGATCCGCCCAGCCCGGCGGTCGTGATGAGAGCCATGTGTTCGGGGGTGAAGTCGGGGTGGTCCATCAAGCTGGTCAGGAAGTAGGGCGGGCCGCCACCGATGGACACGCCGTCCGACAGCATCAACGCCAGCACCCGTGCCGGATCCCACACGTCGCACAGGTCGATCGGCGTGCCCTCGAGTACGGGGATCAGGAACGCGCTGAGCATTCCGATGAAGTGCCCGACCGGCGTGGCGGTGAGTTGGCGACCGCGATTCGGCGGGTAGTTGGCCAGCAGTTGGCGTGTCTCGCAGTTGAGCGTCTGGTGACTGTGGATGACGCCCTTGGGGTCCCGGGTGGTGCCCGAGGTGAAGGCAATCAGCGCGGGGCTCGCCGGGTCGGTCGCGACGACACCTTCGAGCGGCTCGTCGGCCAGGAGCCGGTCGAGGTCCCCGATGCGCTCGTCGCCGGATCCGTCGTGATCGACCAGCGCCACGATGGGGACGTCGGCACACAGATCGGGGTGGAACGTCATGCGGCCGAAGCGTTCGGTGGAGACGAAGACCTTGGGTTTGGCCGTGGCCAGGATGTGGGTCAGTTCCTTGCGGCCGTAGAAGTGCACGATGGGCACGACCACCGCGCCGAGCAGTGCCGAAGCCCAGAACACGACCGCCGCGTCCTTCCAGTTGGGCAGTTGCATGGCGACCACGTCGCCGGGGCCGACGCCGCGCCCCTGAAGGCCGGCTGCGAGTCGCCTCGCCTCCGATTCGACCGCCGCGCACGTCCCGGCGTACGGGCGTACGTCGGAGTGGACGACGAACCCCACGTCAGGCGCCGCGGCCAACCCGTCCGCGATGAGGTCACCGAGGGTTTCCGACGTCCACCACCCCTGCGCCTCGTAGTGTTCGACGAGCGCCTTCGGGATCTTTCGCATCGGTTTCCGCAACACCTTTACTGGGTCGGCTGCTCGGTCGGCTCGGACTTTTGGAGATGTTATTCTCGCCCGCCGAGAATGCCAATACCGCAGATGGAGAATGCCTTGGACGACAGTCGCATGGTCCACCTCGACGTCGACGATGGCCTGGCCGTCATCACCATCGACAGGCCGCACGCGCGCAATGCGATCTCGTTGTCGACGATGGACCGGCTCGACGAGGCACTCGACGGCGCGGCCGGCGCCCGCGCCCTGGTGATCAAGGGAGCCGGGGACAAGGCGTTCGTATCCGGCGGCGACCTGAAGGAACTCGCCGCGCTCCGCACACAGGAAGAGGCCTCCGCGATGGCGTGGCGGATGCGCACGGTGTGCGATCGCATCGCCGGCTTTCCGGGCCCCGTCCTCGCCGCGCTCAACGGCCACGCCCTCGGTGGCGGCGCCGAGGTGGCCGTCGCGGCCGACATCCGCCTTGCCGCCGACGACGTGAAGATCGGCTTCAACCAGGTCAGCCTCGAGATCATGCCCGCCTGGGGCGGCGCCGAGCGCCTGGCGGCCCTGGTCGGCAGGAGTCGCGCGCTGCTACTCGCCGGCACCGGCACGATCATGGACGCGGCCGAGGCCGAGCGCGTCGGGCTCGTTCAGAAGGTGGTGCCCCGCGACGCGTTCGAAGACGAATGGCGCAGCCTTGCCCGCAAGCTGGCTCACCGCGCCGCAGGCGAGGTGAAGCGCGTCGTGGGCGGGGCGACTCCCGACGAGGCCGTCGCCGCCTTCGCCCGGCTGTGGGTCGACGACGCCCACTGGGAGGCCGCGGACCGGGTGATGAACCGCGCCCGATGATCGATTGTGCAGGTCACGTAGGCTGAGGACGATCGGCGGCACTTCGCACGCGGCTACTTGATGCCGCGTCGTCGCTCGATTCACCGGCCGTCGTTCGGCCGAGACAGGAGCGTCGTCATGACGCCATCGCCAAGCACCCTCGACACCACCGACCAGGCCGACGCCGAGGATCGCTCGGGTCCCGAGCACACTCCGCGCCTGCGACTCAAGCCGAAGGCACCCGCTACCGGGTACGTCGACGGAGCCTGGTGGCCGCATTCCGACGACCTGGCCGCCGAACTACCCGATCTGCTCGCGGTGCTCTCGGTCCGTCTGGGACCGGTCGGGCGGGTCATGTACCGCATGGACGACTGGGCGACGCCGCCGGCGCGGCTGGTGACCGGTGGACGCTCGGTGCGTCTCGACGGATACCGACGACAGCCGGTCGGCACCGTGGAGGTCACCGGACTCGCCGGACGCGGAATCGTGCTCGCCGTCGTTGCGCCACAGACGAATTCGGATCA
>JAQSXQ010000420.1 GCA_029256565.1 Mycobacterium sp. | reverse complement strand
GTGCAGTCGTCGAGCCATTCACCGGAAGGAACGACGGCGCGACGCACCGCGGGCACGCGGCCGTCGCGTCCGACCAGCAGCCGGTCCAGAAGGCGGACGTCCTCCACCGAGCGAGCCAGCAGGCCGACGCTGTCGAGTGTGAGTGACAGCGCCCGAAAGTCGTGGTCGCCGTAGCGGTATTGGCTCGCACGGTAGCCGACGCACCCGCTGAACGCGGCCGGCACGCGTACCGAACCGGAGGTGTCGGTCCCGATCGCGAAGGGTGCGATGCCGAGCGCGACGGCGACGGCCGACCCCGACGAGGAGCCGCCGGGCACCAGCGCCGCATCCACGGGGTTGACCGGTGTGCCGAAGCGCCGGTTGATGCCCAGTCCGGAGAACGCGAACTCGCTGAGGTTCGTCTTGCCGACGGTCACCATGCCGAGCGAGGCACACCGTCGCACCAACGCACCGTCGGCGCGGGCGGGTGGATCGTCGGCGAGCGAGGCCGAGCCACACGTGGTGACGGTGCCCGCGACGTCGAACAGGTCCTTCCACACCACCGGGACGCCATCGAGCGGACCGAGCAGGGCATCGTCGCGCCGTCGGCGATCACTGCGGTCGGCTTCCCGGCGGGCGCGCTCATCGGTGACGGTGATCATCGTCGACCGAGCCGCGGCATCCGCGGTGCGGGCGAGGGCACGCTCGCACGCCTCCCGGGCGGCGCCGTTGGGGTACTCCATCGCACCGAGGCTAACCAGGCTCAACGGCAGCTGCCATGGAGGAACGCACACCGAACCGTGCCGTCACTGAACGAAACGACATGAGCAGTCGACGCGATGGCGACGTTGACTGTGGACATGGAGTTGACGCACGACACCGCGACCATGGTGATTCCCGCTGGCCAAGGGCTGGCGTTCCGCATCCGCGCGGGTGACCGCTTCCGCCTCGTCGATCCCGAGGGCGGCCAGGTCGGAGACCTGTTCGCGTTCGCGGCAACCAACCCGGAGGAGTACCTGTCCGCCGCGCACACCCGAACGGCGGTCAGCAGACTGTTCCCGCGCATCGGGGAGCACTTCCTGACCAACCGGCGGCGGCCGATCCTCACCCTGACCGCCGACACGTCACCGGGCGCGCACGACATGCTCATCGCCGCCTGCGATCCCGCTCGCTACGACGCGCTCGGGGCAACCGGGCATGCCTCGTGCGCGGACAACCTCCGAATTGCCCTGTCGCAGTTGGCATTGGTCACGCCCGTCGTTCCGCAACCGGTCAACGTCTTCATGAACATCCCGGTCGGCGCCGACGGCGACCTGAGTTGGCTGCCCGCGCCGAGCCGGCCCGGCGATGCCGTGACCTTCGAGGCGGACATGGATTGCGTGATCGTCGTCTCGGCCTGCCCGATGGACCTCAACCCCATCAACGGCGACCGGCCCACCTCGCTCGCCATCGAATTCGTCGCACCCCGTACCTAGCACCCCACCCCAGCAGGAGGAACCATGCAGTACGCACACCCCGCCCTGAGTCCCCATCGGATCGGCGCCCTGGCGCTGCGCAACCGGCTCGCCGTCGCTCCGATGACCCGCGTCTCGGCCATGCCGGACGGTACGGCCACCACCGAGATGGCCGACTACTACGCCGAATTCGCGCGCGGCGGCTTCGGGTTGATCGTCACCGAGGGCATCTACACCGACACCGCGCACAGCCAGGGTTACCCCAATCAGCCCGGCCTGGCGACCGAGGCGCACGTCGAGGCATGGCGCGGTGCCACCGACGCCGTACGCGCCCATGGCGTTCCGTTCATCGCCCAGCTGATGCACGCAGGCGCACTGTCCCAGGGCAACTCCTTCGGCGCCGAGACCATCGCACCGTCGGCCGTCGCGCCGATCGGACAACCGCTCGGGGAGTACGGCGGGCACGACCACTGGCCCACGCCCCGGGCCGCCACCGACGAGGACATCCGCAGTGTCACAGCCGGTTACGCCGATGCCGCTGCTCGGGCCGTGGCCGCAGGCTTCGACGGCGTGGAAGTCCATGCCGCCAACGGCTACCTGCTGGATCAGTTCCTCACCGTCTACACCAACCAGCGCGACGACGACTACGGCGGCGACCTGGCCAACCGCATCCGGCTGACGGCCGAGGTCGTCGCGGCGATCCGCGACCGCGTCGGCGCCGACGTCCCGATCGGGGTGCGGTTGTCGCAGACCAAGGTCAACGACTTCACCTACCGCTGGCCGGGCGGCGCTGCCGACGCCGAGGTGATCTTCGCTGCGCTGGCTCGAGCAGGCGTCGACTATCTGCACGTCGCCAGTGAGGGCCGGGACTTCATCGACACCGCCCGGCTCTCGGATGGCCGCACCATCACTGCGCTGGCCCGTGAGGTCAGCGGCGTACCGGTGATGGCCAACGGTGGAATGCACGACCCGCGACAGGCGGCCGACGTCCTCGACGGAGGGCACGCCGACCTGCTGTCCGTCGCACGCGGCGCGCTCGCCAACCCGGACCTGCCCGAGCGGCTCGCCGCGGGCGCCGATCTGATTCCGTTCGACCACGCGATGATTCAGCCGATGGCGACGATCGCCAACACGCGGGAGTGGTCGACTGCGCGCAGCGTCCGATGAGCCGTGAGAGCCCGTCGATCCACGCACCGTGGCATGGCGGTGCCGCCGCGGTCGCGACGTTGACGTTCGACGTGGATGCCGAGACGCCGATCCTCGCTGCGGGCGGCCGCTACGCCGATCACATGATGACGATGTCGCACCAGTCGTACGGCCCGGACGTCGGCGTACCGCGCATCCTGGACATGCTCGACGATCTGAGTGTTCCCGCGACGTTCTTCATTCCCGGTTGGGTGGCCGAACACCGCGTCGGGCTGGCCGCCTCGATCGTGGACCGGGGGCACGAAGTGGCACACCACTCCTACTCCCACAGGTCGCCGGTGACGATGTCGGCCGCCGAGGAGCGCGCGGACTTCGAACGCGCGCTCGACGTCTTCTCTCGACAGCGCATCGAGATCCGCGGCCACCGCGCCGCACTGTGGGGTGCGAGCTGGCAGACCCCGGGCCTGGTGTCCGAGCACGGGCTCACCTACGACTCGTCGCTGATGGGCGACGACCGTCCCTACCGCATCGCCACCGGCTCGGGCCCCATCGTCGAGCTGCCGGTGCACTGGTCGCTCGACGACTGGGAGCAGTACGCGTATCTGCCTGAGCCGCACGTGGGTTCGGTGATCGAGTCGCCGGTCAAGGTTGCCGAGATGTGGCGGGCAGAACTCGACGGCATGCGCCGGTACCGGTGCCTGTTCAACTTGTGCGTGCACCCGTTCCTGTCGGGTCGGCCCGGCCGGATCGCGGCGCTGCGGGGACTGATCGAGTATGCGCTCGAGTTGGGCGACGTGGCCTTCGAGCGGTGCCGCGACGTCGCCGACGCCGTGGGCGCCGACCCCGCCATCGTGCCCAGGACGCTGACCCCGCCGCCCGTACCGACGGAGGTGTACCCGCGCTGATCCTCAGCCGAG
>JAQSXQ010000419.1 GCA_029256565.1 Mycobacterium sp. | reverse complement strand
GCCGCGACCTGCTCACTGGTGGCCAGGCCCGCGTAGGAAACGACGCGCTCCTGCGAGAACAGGTTGTTCTGGTAGGCGTCGCCGACGGAGGTACCGCTCTGCGTCGTGACGAACAGCCGTGCGGTCGACTGGTACTCGGGAGTGCTGAACAGCGTGGTGGCGTAACCGACGCCTGCCCCGACGAGGACGGCGACCAGGACGAGCCACCAGAACCGCCGAAAGGCCCGTAGATAATCCCCGATCGCCAACGGGATCTCCATTCCCTTAGTAGTTTGCCGCAACCCGCTCACCATAGCGGCAGAGGCGGCATAAAGCACACCACCGGCTCGTCACGCCTAGTTGCATTCAGCGAACACAACGTCGACTATTGATTCCGTGAGATGGCCGGTGCAGTCGCATTCAGAACTGTTGACGGGCATAGCCATTGTAGTCGCGGTACCGATCGTTGCAGCTCTGGCGATCAGCGGCGGCACCAAGGCGATGCTTGCCGTGGGTGGGCTCGCTGCCGCCGCGATCGGCGTCTACGTGGGCATCCGGCACCCCCAGTGGCTCGCCTGGGGGCTTGCTGCCGCCCTGGGCTTCATGCCGTTCGGCTACTTCCCCGGCATCCATCTGCCCATGTACCTGCCCTTTGCGGGCGGGGTGGTGTTGGCGGCGATCGTCCACCGTGGCGGCCCCGCGGTCTTTCACCCGTTGGAAAAGGCCCTAATCGTTTTCGTGCTCGTCTCCGGCGTGTCATTGATCTTCACCGGGCGAACTGTCGTCGACGTCGGAGAATTCATCAAATGGTCAGTTGCCACGCTGACCGTGGTGGCTTTGCTGAGGTTTCCCAGGGACGTGCTGGCGAAGTTCGGCCGCATCTACGTCTACTTTGCGACGCTCAACGGCCTCTTCGGCATCATCGTCGTCGCCGCCGACCCGACGCACAGGTTCATCAAGGCGTTCAGCGCCTTCGGCTACGGCCTCGTCGAGACCGGCCGGTTCGTCTACACCGAGGAGGGCGCGCAACGCTTCGCCCGCCTCGGCGGCCTCTGGGTCGACCCCAACATGGCGGGTGTCGGGCTCACGATCGCGCTCGCCGTCGGGGTGCTGCTGCTGACCGGCCCGTTGCGCGTGGGTGTCGTCACCATCCTGTCGGTGGCCATTCTGCTGACGCTGAGCCGCGCGGCGATCTTCAGCGTGCTGGTCGGCGTCATCCTCGTGCTGCTCTTCCACGGCATGCGTGCCCGCAACCGCGCGCTCGTCCTCGGCGCCATGGGCGCCGTGGCAGCGGGAGCGATGCTCACGCCAGCCGTGCGTACGCGCCTGTTCAGCTCGTTCAGCTCCGACGACGTCGGCAGTTCGGCGCGCGGCGATGCACTGAGGGCCTTCCCCGGCCAGATGGCCGGGCACTGGCCGTTCGGCCTCGGCTGGGGCAGGCCCGAGTTCAAGGACGGCAACACGGCGTTCACGCTCAACTTCGTGGCGAACGTCCCCCTGATCACCATCTATCGCGCCGGACTGATCGTCGGGTTCGCCTTCCTCGTGCTGCTGGCCATCGGATGCATCATGAGTGCGCGCGCCATCCGTGGCGACTCCGGGGCGCGGGCTCTCTACGGCGGCATCTTCATCGGCGTGTGCCTGGTGGCCCTGCAGCTCGACCACATGGTGGCAACCATTCAGCAGGTGACCCTGATGTTCTCGATTCTGCTGGTCTTCCTCGTCGTCGTAGATCAAGATCAGAAATCTTCACGACACGCGCAGACGGCGCCCGAGGAACCCGTCACGAACCGGTCATACTCTCCATTGCTCCGTTGATTCGCACGGGGTTTCGTAGAGGCGGGTTGCGCCAGGAAGCCTGAGGTGATCCGTGCGTCGCCCCACCCGCCGACCGCGACACCGAATCGTTCTCCGGAGTGTGGCGACCCTCGCGATCGCACTCCTGACCGTGGCAGGGATCTGGTCGGCGCCGTCGACCCCGCACCCTCGCATCGTCGAGGTCGCGGGCTCGAGCCGAATCACACCGTCGCCCACCACCATTGGCTTCCACGACCCCGAGATCTACTTCGGCACCGATGCCACGGTCGCCCAGACCTTCGACAAGATGGTCGAGGCGGGCGTGAAGACCGTACGCCTGATGATTCCCTGGGCGGGCGTCGAGCAGGTTCAGGGCCGGTTCGATTGGACCAACGTCGACCGCACGATCGACGCCGCGCAGAGCCGGAACATGGCGGTGCTCGGGATCATCAACTCGACACCGGCGTGGGCCGTCGCACCGGGTGCCCCGCCCATCACCGGCCGCCCCGCCTCCGCGGCGCAGTACGCCGCCTTCTGCGAGAAGGTCGCGACCCGGTACGCGGGCAAGGTGTCGGCCTACGAGATCTGGAACGAACCCAACGGCGCTCAGTTCTACGCGCCGACGCCCGACCCGGCCGGCTACACCGAGCTGCTGAAGGCGGCCTACCCGAAGATCAAGGACGTCGACCCGAACGCCACCGTCATCGGCGGCGTACTGGGCTCGGTCATCGACTGGGGCACCTGGCTCGTCAACCCCGTCACCTTCCTGCAGAAGATGTACGCCGCGGGTGCGAAGGGATCGTTCGACGCACTGTCGTTCCACCCCTACCAGTACACGCTCAAGTTCTCCGAGGGCTTCCCGATCGCCAACTCCCCCATGAACCAGGTGATCGCGATGCGTCAACTCATGCTCGCCAACGGCGATGCGGCGAAGAAGATCTGGGGAACCGAGTACGGCGAACCGATGACCGCCGCCGACGACGCCACGCAGGCCGCGTTCATCAAGGACCTGCTGACGAAGTGGCAGGAGATGCCGTACGCGGGACCGATCATGATCCACACCACCCGCGACCGGAACACCGGCAGCTCCGATCCGGAGGACGTGTTCGGCGTGTACCGGACCGACTGGTCCGCCAAGCCCAGCCGACAGGTCATCTCAGACGCCGCCACCGCTGGCATCCCGAAAACCGCTGAGTTCCAACGGTTCAGCGCCATCACCGAGCCGTCGTACGGCGAGGTGCTCAGCCCGGTCTACCGTGCGACGCCTGCGGTCTGGGCACAGGCACGAACCGCGAGCACCCTGTACGAGACCCCCACCGGCATCATCGCCTCGCCCAACGCCGTCGCGGACAAGGCCCGACAGTACGGCGTCGTGCCGAAGACGCCGTTCGCCAACGGATACCAGGACATGGACTCGCCGTCGGGCATGCGGGTGTGGTGGTCAGCCGCAACGGGGGCGTTCGCCGTCGGCGGCGGCATCGTCGAGGCGTGGACGCCCCGCCTCGGGCTCGCCCTGTCCGACGAGGTCCGCGACGGCTGGGGCGTCCGGGTGACGTTCGAACACGGCTACATCACCTGGCAACCGTGGGTCGGCGCCAAGGCGTTCTACACCTGACGTCCGACCCGGCCGCCCTCAGCGGCCGAGGCCGGCGTGAACGAGGTCCTCGACCGCCTTCTGCGGACGCTTCTGCTCCCAGTGATTCCGGTTGACCTCGTAGAGATCG
>JAQSXQ010000418.1 GCA_029256565.1 Mycobacterium sp. | reverse complement strand
CGCTCGGGGGTGGTCCAGATGCTCACGGCAGAAGTCCTTCCGGGATGTCCAGGTAGCGGGCTCTCAGCCATTCGCCGAGCCCCTTGGCCTGCGGGTCGAAGCGGGCCTGATGTGCGACGCCCTGGCCGAGGATGCCCTCGATGACGAAGTTGACCGCACGCAGGTTGGGCAGCAGATGTCGGGTGACGGTGAGATCCGCGGTCTCGGGCAGCAATTCGCGCAGCCGATCGACGGTGAGCGTGTGGGCCAGCCACTGCCACTGCTCGGGAGTGCGCACCCACACCCCGACGTTCGCGTCGCCGCCCTTGTCGCCGCTGCGCGCACCCGCGATGGTTCCGAGTGGCACGCGGCGGGTCGATCCGCCTGCGGGGGCGGCGGGCAGTTCGGGCGCGTCGACGGGCTCCAATGCCTGGGTCTCCTCGGCCGGTGCGATCTCGACGCGGATGCCGTCACCGCGCACCGCGACGTGCGGGACGTCGGTCGCGTCGACGTAGCCGGCGGTGAACACGCCGTAGATCTGGCCGTCGGCAGGTGGGGCGGTGGTGGTGAAGCCGGGGTAGCTCGCGAGCGCCAGTTCGACTGCGGCAGAGGAGAAGTGGCGTCCCACCTTCTTGGGGTCGGAGTCCCGGACGACGCAGCGCAGCAGCGCGCTGGCGGCCTCCTCGGTGTCGGCGTCGGGATGATCGGTGCGCGCGAGCGTCCACTCGATCTCCGCGGGCTCGACCGTCAGGTTGGACTCCAGCTGCCGGCGCACCAGATCCGCCTTGGCCTCGATGTCGAGCCCCGTCAGCACGAACGTCATCGCATTGCGGAAGCCGCCGACGGAGTTGAGCGAGACCTTGAGCGTGGGAGGCGGCGGCTCGCCGCGCACTCCGCTGATGCGCACCCGGTCGGGTCCGTCGTCGGCCAGCGTCACGCTGTCCACCCGCAGCGTCACGTCGGGATTGGCGTAGCGCGCGCCGCCGATCTCGTATAGCAGTTGCGCGGTCACGGTGTCGGTGCTGACCAGGCCGCCGGTGCCGGGGTGCTTGGTGATCACCGACGACCCGTCGGCGTCGATCTCGGCGATGGGGAAGCCGGCGTGCATCAGATCGGGCACTTCGGTGAAGAAGGCGAAGTTGCCGCCGGTGGCCTGGGTGCCGCACTCGATGACGTGTCCCGCGGCGACCGCGCCGGCGAGCGCGTCGTAGTCGGTGCGGCTCCAGCCGAAGTGCGCGGCGGCAGGACCGACGATCACCGACGCGTCGGTCACCCGGCCCGTCACCACGACGTCGGCGCCGCTGAGGAGACAGTCGGCGATGCCCCACGCGCCGAGGTAGGCGTTGGCCGAGAGGGGGGTGCCGAACCGCAGTTCCTCGGCGCGGCCGATCAGGTCGTCGCCTTCGACGTGCGCGACGTTCACCGTCAAGCCCAGGCGCTCGGCGAGGGCCCGGACGGCCGCGGCCAGGCCGGCCGGATTCAGCCCGCCTGCGTTGGCGACGATCTTCACCCCGCGATCGAGCGCCGACCCCAGCGATTCCTCCAGCTGGGTCAGGAACGTCTTGGCGTATCCCCGCTCCGGCGACTTCGCACGGTCGCGGGCGAGGATGAGCATGGTGAGTTCGGCCAGGTAGTCACCGGTGAGGTAGTCCAGATCGCCGCCCGTGATCATCTCCCGCATGGCAGCGTGGCGGTCACCGTAGAAGCCCGAACAATTGCCGATGCGCACCGGAGCCCCACTTGCTGCAACGCCATCCCGGGCCGCTGCGCTGCTGCCCTCCGAAAAACCCACAGTGCTCCCATCGCCATCGACGGCTCTCAACCAACCGGTAGGTTAGCCGATACCTCCGGTAACGCGTCAAGGCCGTCTGCGGCGGCGGCGGCCAGCGTTTTGGACGCTACGCAGGTCGGCGGCTATCCTTCTAGGCAACCGTTGGCCGCTGTCGTATGCGCGGCAACACCCCTGATCAAGGAGATGCTCGTCATGGCCGTGCCCAAGCGGAGGATGTCGCGCTCGAACACCCGTAGCCGTCGCGCGCAGTGGAAGACCGAGGCCACCGGGCTCGTCAACGTCAACGTCGCTGGTCAGCAGCACAAGGTGCCGCGTCGCCTGCTCAAGGCCGCTCGCCTCGGCCTGATCGACCTCGCCCGCCGCTGACCTCTCGCGCCGTACTGACGGCGCGCCTCTCAGCCCAGTCTCAGACAGTGGGTTGACACTGTGGCTGTGCGAATACTTGTCGTAGACGATGATCGCGCTGTCCGCGAATCCCTCCGCCGTTCACTCTCCTTCAACGGCTACTCGGTCGAATTGGCGCAGGACGGCGTGGAAGCCCTCCAATCCATTGCGAGCACCCGCCCCGATGCGGTGGTCCTCGACGTCATGATGCCGCGCCTCGACGGACTCGAGGTCTGCCGACAGCTCCGCAGCACGGGCGACGATCTGCCAATCCTGGTACTCACCGCGCGCGACTCGGTGTCCGAGCGCGTGGCCGGCCTCGATGCCGGCGCCGACGACTACCTCCCGAAGCCGTTCGCCCTCGAAGAACTCCTGGCCCGGATGCGCGCCCTGCTTCGCCGCGCGACGCCCGAGGACGACGGCGAGTCGGTTGCGCTGACCTTCTCCGACCTCAGCCTGGATCCCGTCACCCGCGAGGTCATGCGGGGCGATCGCGCCATCAGCCTCACCCGCACCGAGTTCGCGCTGCTCGAGATGCTGATCACCAACCCCCGCCGGGTGCTGACGCGCAGCCGGATCCTCGAGGAGGTGTGGGGCTTCGACTTCCCGACGTCGGGCAACGCGCTCGAGGTCTACGTCGGTTATCTGCGCCGCAAGACCGAGGCCGAGGGAGAACCGCGACTGATCCACACCGTGCGCGGCGTGGGTTACGTGTTGCGCGAGACCCCACCCTGATGGCTCGGGTGAAGCCGTGGCGCAAGCGGCGGCCGAATCCCTCCGGCCGCCCGGCCACCGACGTACTGCACGACGTGAGTTCGGTGTCGTTGCGCTGGCGGGTGATGCTGCTCGCGATGTCGATGGTGGCCATGGTCGTGGTGCTCATGGCGGTCGCCGTCTACGTGGTGGTGTCCCGCGCGCTGTACCAGGACGTCGACAACCAGCTGCAAAGCCGCGCCAAACTGCTGATCGAGAGTGGATCGTTGGCGGCCGACCCCGGCAAGGCGATCGAGGGAACGGCGTACTCCGACGTCAACGCCATGCTGGTGAATCCCGGCCGGTCGATCTACACCGCCAACCAGCAGGGGCAGACCCTGCCGCTCGGACCGCCCGAGAAGGACGTCATCACCGGTCATCTCCGGATGTCGCTGCGCACCATCAACGGGCAACGGGTGCTGGCCTACCACCTCAACAACGGCAGCTCGCTGCTGATCTCCAAGAGCATGGAGCCGACGGGCCAGGTGCTGAGCCGGTTGGGCACGATTCTGCTGATCGTCGGCGGGCTCGGCATGGCCGTCGCGGCGATCGCAGGCGGCACCGTCGCGCGCACCGGGCTGAGACCCGTGGCCCGCCTCACCCAGGCT
>JAQSXQ010000417.1 GCA_029256565.1 Mycobacterium sp. | reverse complement strand
GCCACGACGGCGAACGTGAACGTCAGCGCCCACGCCCCGCCGAGCAGCGCGTAGGTGAACGGGATGGGCAGGTCCGAGGATCCGCCCAAACCGTGGGCGAGGACCTGGACGTCGAAACCGGGGTCGGCCCCCGTCACTGCTGTACGGCGATGGTGGCGATGGTCTTGTTCAGGTCGTGCAGTTCGACGTCGACCTTCCCGGGCACCTCGACGGTGAACTGGAACGCCTGGCCGCTCTTGGCCTCGATCGGGAACGAGTGCTCCGGGTTGGAGTGCACGTGCAGCTCGTCGGCGACGTCACTGTTGACGCGGATCACGATGGGCTGACCGACCCGCGCCTCGAGCGCGGCGTTGGTGGGCGTCACCTCGCCCGCCTTGATCGTGACGTCGACGTTCAGCCGGGCAGGCGCCTCCTGCTGATCGGTCAGCGGCGGCGCTGCGGTGTCCGACGGGGTGGTCGATGCAGCACTACTGCTCTCGGACGTCTCGCTCGAGCCCCCGCAGCCCACGGCGAGGAACGAGACGGTGACGAGTGCGGCAAGGGTCTTGGCGATCGTGGGTGTGCTCACGATCAGACATCCTCTCCGTTCTTCGCTGACGAATCGCTGTGAGTCTCGTCATCGTCGTCGTCGTCGCCCTGGCGGCGGTCACGCATCGCGATGAACACCACCACGCCCACGATGACGATGGCCGGGGCGAACGCCGGAAGGGCAAGCAGCGCTGAGTGATCGGCGAGGAAGTCGACGTCGACGGTGGAGGTCATGCCTGTCCGGAGGGCTCCGGTTGCCGGTCGGAGACGCTCTTGGTCGGCTCGTTCTTGTTGAGTCGACCGGCGCCCCAGGTGAGTCCGGCGATCATGATCAGCGTCCCGGCGAGCACCGTGAGGCAGCCGATCAGCCAGAGCGACTGCGGGATGTCGGTGCTGCGCTCCCGCTGCAGGATGGTGATCTCGGAGACGAACGGCCGCGTCATCGACGCCTCCGCGGGCACCTCGGGTGCGCCGATGCCGGGGTCACCGTGCAGGTAGATCGGGACCGCGGCCAAGGTCCGCCCGTCGTGCAGGCGCAGCAGCGTCTTCCACGATCCGGATACCGGCATCGGCTCGGTCGACCTGTAGTGGCCGGGGCCGACCTTCTCGAGATGGTCGACGAAGATGCCGCGCTGGTTGTCCAGTCCGCCCTGCCAACCCAGCACCGACACCCAGTTGGGGTCCTCGCTGACCAGGTCCGGCGGGTTGATCCGGATGTCGGCGGTCATCATGCGCTGGTCCCCGATGGGAGGAGCCTCGGTCATCGTGAACGACGCCGTGGCGTTCTGGGGCACGTCGTAGCGCAGGCCGTTGGCGGCGGCGCCGCCGATCGCGATGACGGCGAGGGTGACGATGCCGATGCCGATCGCGCGGCTCGGGAGCTTCTGGTTGGTGAGCACCATGCCGACCATGGCGCCGCATACGCCGACGAGTGCGGCGACCGGCACCGCCATGGCGAGCGCCTCGGGCCAGATGCTGGTCGGCCACGAGTAGCGGTAGACGGCGTCGATCCAGAACGACTCCACCCACAGGCCGATGGTCGCGACGCCGATGCCGCTGGCGAGGCCGAACAGCAGCGGCTTCTTCAGCAGCGGGGTCAGCGCGAGCACCTCGACCACCACGGCGGCACCGAGGTACAGCGCGAACCAGTTGATCGGCGCGCCCAGGACCGGGCCGACGATGACGGCGACGATGCCGCGCAGCACGAGCGCAAGGACCGCGGCGATGATCGCGGCACCGCGACCGAGCATGATCCGCGCGGCCACGAGCGCGAAGGCACCTGCGGCGGCGATCAGCATCGGTTCGAACACCTGGCGGAACTGCATGACGCCGAAGTCGAACTCCACCTGGAACACCGACAGGCCGATGACGATGCCGCCGAAGGCCAGGTACTGGATGAACTTGATGCCGGGGCCGTCCTTCGGCTTGTCCTCACCGACGGCGCGGCGGCCCTCGTGCTCGAGGAACAGCGCGGTCAGCGTGGAGAAGCCGGCGCCGCCGATGAGCATGAGGTGGGTGGGGCCCCACAGCGTGACGTCCTGGCCGAAGATGCGGTGCCAGACGTCGTCGAGCGGGAAGCCGACCAGCGCGTACAAGCCGCAACCGGCCATCAGGATGCCGCCGACCGGTGCGTACCAGTGCTTGGTGATCCGCACGGCGGACGGGCCGGGCTTCTCGTAGGGCAGGACGCAGGCCAGGCAGCCCGCGACGAACAGGATGAACAGCCCGAACAGGATGAAGTAGTGCGCGGGGTTGGCCAGCGGCCCGGAGTCGCGGCCGTTGCCGATGTGGAGGCTGACGTCCCAGATGAAGCCGAACAGCGCAGTGATGATCGTCGTGATGAACAGCGCTATGGGCAGGGCGACCCAGGCCGGTCGGTTGAACTTCCGGCCTGCCCATTCACCCAGGTTGTGCAGCCAGGTGATCTTGCGCATTCGGTGGAGGTAGCCGACCCAGAGCAGGACGACGCCGATGACCAGCCCGCCCACGGATAGGCCGATGATCTCGTTGAGGGCGGCGCCACCGCCCTCGGTTCCCTGAGCGGCGAGGAACGAGACGTTCGACTGCAGCGACTCCACTGTCATTTCCACCTGTCGAGTAGTACTGGTCGAAGGAACCTTACTGGCCGGTAATGTTGCCAGAAGACTCGAGGCGATACCAGAGGTACCGCATTTTCCGTCATTTCTTCGTGGGTTTCTTGGATGGGGGCCGGAGCACCTTCATCGCGAGGTTCATCACCGGCGCCGGAACCCGGTCTCGGGCGTCGAGCGCCTTGTTCGCCGCCCGGGTCCTCGCCGGGGTGCCGCGACCGAACCACGCGTTGAGCGGTCCACCCGTCGGCTCCAGGTCGACGTGCATCGGCGGTCTGCCGTCCGCGGCGCCGAGGGCGTTGGAGATGACGACGCGCTGGATCTCGCTGGTGCCCTCGAAGATGGTGTAGAGCTTCGCGTCCCGGTACCACTTCTCGACGGGGTGGTCGGTGATGTAGCCCCACCCGCCCATGGTCTGGATGGCGCGCTCGGTGGTCGCGACGGCCGCCTCGCTGGCAGCGAGCTTGGCCATCGAGCCCTCGCCGCGCTCGAACGGCACGCCGGTGGCGGCCATCCACGACGCGCGCCAGGTGAGCAGCCGCGCCCCGTCGATGCGGGTGGCCAGGTCGGCGAGCGGGAAGGCCACGCCCTGGTTGTCGATGATCGGCGCGCCGAACGCCTCGCGCCGGTTGGCGTATTCGGTGGCGTACTCCAGCGCGGCCCTCGCGATGCCGAGCGCCTGCGCGGCGACCATCGGCCTGGTCTGCTCGAAGGTGCCCAGTGTCGCGGACCCGGAGTGCTTCGCTCCCTCGACCACCTCGCGGGCCTTGGCCAGCTTGTGGTCCAGCTTGTCCTGTCCGCCAAGCAGATTCGCGGCGGGCACCCGGACGCCGTCGAACTTCAGCTCGGCGGTGTGCGATGCGCGGCAGCCCAGCTTGTCGAGCTTGCGGACCAGCTGCAG
>JAQSXQ010000416.1 GCA_029256565.1 Mycobacterium sp. | reverse complement strand
GCCGCCTACGTCCTGGCCCGCGCCGAACGCATGCGCGTGGCCGCGGGCACCGAGACGCGGCGCCGCAACCTCATGCGCAAGGAACTCGCCTGGTTGCGGCGCGGCCCGCCGGCGCGGACGTCGAAGCCCAAGTTCCGCATCCAGGCGGCCAACGACCTGATCGCCAACGAGCCCGACCCCCGCGATTCGCTGGCGCTGCAGCGGTTCGCGACGGCCCGGCTGGGCAAGGACGTGTTCGACCTGCACCGCGTGGTGCTCGAACTCGGCGGCAAGACGCTGCTCGACAAGCTGGACTGGTCGATCGGCCCCGGTGCGCGCATCGGCCTGGTCGGGGTCAACGGAACCGGCAAGTCGTCGATCCTCAAGCTGCTGATCGGAGAACTGCCTCCGACCTCGGGCACGATCAAGCGCGGCAAGACGCTGTCGATCGGCTACCTGAGTCAGGCGCTGATCGAGCTGGAGCCCAACGAGCGGGTGCTCGACGCCGTCGAGAACAGCCGCCGCATCACCGAGACCGCGAGCGGCAAGGAGGTCAGCGCCTCGACCCTGCTCGAGGACTTCGGTTTCACCGGCGACAAGCTCACCACCCGGCTGGGTGAACTCTCCGGCGGCGAGCGGCGTCGGCTGCAGTTCCTGCGGCTACTGCTCGAGGAGCCCAACGTCCTGCTGCTCGACGAACCCACCAACGACCTCGACATCGACACGTTGACGGTGCTCGAGGACTACCTCGACGGCTGGCCGGGGACGCTGATCGTGGTCACCCACGACCGCTACTTTCTGGAGCGCGTCGCCGACGTGACGTACGCGTTGACCGGGAACGGCCGCTGCGACCTGCTGCCCGGCGGCATCGAGCAGTACCTGGAGGGACGCGCAGGCGCCGACGCTCCCGAGGTCGCCAAGGCGGCCGAGCGCGGCGAGTCGCACTCGGCGCGGTCGCGGCGCACGTCGAAGGACCTGGCCCGCATCGAGAATCAGCTGACCAAGCTCGACGACCGCATCGCGAAGGTGCACGAGGCGATGGCCGTTGCGGCCGCCGACCACGTCAAGGTCGCCGAACTCAACGACGAGTTGCGCGAACTGGCCGGGCGCAAGGAGTCCCTGGAAGAGGAGTGGCTGGCGCTGGCCGACGACTAGCGCAGCTGGACCCGCAGCCGGTCGGCGGTGTCGCGCACGGTGCCGAGCTGGCGGGCGACCTGGACGGGTGCCGTGCCTCCGCGGGCGTCGCGCGAGTTCACCGACCCGGCCACGGTGAGCACGTCGCGCACCTCCGCGGTGAGACCGGGGTGAATGCCTGCGAGTTCGTCGTCGGCGAGTTCTTCGAGTCCCACGCCGCGCGCTTCGGCCGTGCGAACTGCCGCGCCGGCTGCCTCGTGCGCGACGCGGAATGGAATGCCCTGGCGCACCAACCATTCGGCGACGTCGGTGGCCAACGTGTAGCCCAGCGGCGCGAGTTCGGCCATCCGGTCGGTGTCGAACGTCAACGTCCCGACGAGGCCCGCCACCGCAGGCAGCAGCAGTTCGAGCTGCGTGACCGAGTCGAAGACCGGCTCCTTGTCCTCCTGCAGATCGCGGTTGTAGGCCAGCGGCTGCGCCTTGAGCGTGGCGAGTAGTCCCGTCAGGTTGCCGATCAGCCGGCCCGACTTGCCACGGGCCAGTTCGGCGATGTCCGGGTTCTTCTTCTGCGGCATGATCGAGCTGCCGGTGGACCAGGAGTCGTGCAGCGTCACGTAGCCGAATTCGGTGGTGTTCCAGAGGATGACGTCTTCGGCGAGCCTGGACAGGTCGACCGCGATCATCGCCAGCACGAACGCCGCCTCGGCCGCGAAGTCCCGGGAGGCGGTCGCGTCGATCGAGTTGTCCGCCGCGGCAGCGAAACCCAGCTCGCTGGCGATGGCGTCCGGGTCCAGGCCGAGGGACGACCCGGCGAGCGCCCCGGAACCGTACGGGGAGACGGCCGTCCGGCTGTCGAAGTCGACGATGCGGTCGACGTCGCGCAGCAGCGGGTGGGCGTGCGCCAGGAGGTGGTGCGCGAGCAGCACGGGCTGGGCGGACTGCAGGTGCGTCTTGCCCGGCATGATCGCCGTGGGGTGCGCGGCCGCCTGGGTGGCCAGCGCGGCCACGACGTCGAGCGCACCGTGGCCGACCCGCTTCATCGCGTCGCGCAACCACATCCGGAACAGCGTGGCCACCTGGTCGTTGCGCGAGCGGCCGGCACGCAGCCGTCCACCCAGGTCCTCACCGACGCGGTCGATGAGGCCACGCTCGAGGGCGCCGTGCACGTCCTCGTCCGACGGCAGCGGACCGAAGCTGCCGTCGTCGACGTCGGATCCGAGGCTGTCGAGCCCGGCCAGCAGCCCGTCGCGCTGCTCCTCCGTCAGCAGCCCGGCACCGAACAGGACCCGCACGTGAGCCTTCGACGCGCGGACGTCATACGGTGCGAGCACCCAGTCGAAGTGCGTCGACTTGCTCAGCGCGGCAAGGGCATCGGAGGGGCCGTCGGCGAACCGACCACCCCACAGTGAGCCCTCGTTCGTACTCACTGCTGCAGGTCCCGCTTCGCGGCAATCTTCGAGGAGAGGCCGTGCACGTGCACGAAGCCCTTGGCGCTGGACTGGTCGAACGTGTCGCCCTCGTCGTAGGTGGCGAGGTTGAAGTCGTACAGCGACTGGCTGCTCCGCCGGCCATTGACCGCGATGTGGCCGCCGTGCAGCACCAGCCGGATCTCGCCGGTGACGTGTTCCTGGGTGTGGTCGACGAATGCCTCCAGCGCCCGCTTGAGCGGTGAGTACCAGAGGCCGTCGTAGACCAGCTCGCCCCACTTCTGGTCGGTGTTGCGCTTGAACCGGCCAAGCTCGCGTTCGAGCGTGACGTGTTCGAGTTCGGTGTGCGCGGTGATGAGCACCATCGCGCCGGGCGCCTCGTAGATCTCGCGGCTCTTGATGCCGACCAACCGGTCCTCGACGACGTCGAGGCGGCCCACGCCCTGTGCGCCCGCCCGCCGGTTCAGTTCGACGATGGCCTCCAGCACCGAGACGCGGCGCCCGTCGATGGAGACCGGCACACCCTTCTCGAACCCGACCACGACCTCGTCGGGGCTGCTCCAGTTGACCGTCGGATCCTCGGTGTAGTCGTACACGTCCTTGGTCGGCGCGTTCCAGAGGTGCTCCAGGAAGCCGGTCTCGACGGCACGGCCCCATACGTTCTGGTCGATCGAGAACGGCGACCGCTTGCTGACGTTGATCGGGATCGCGTTCTCCTCGGCGAAGGCGATGGCCTTCTCCCGGGTCCACGCGTAGTCCCGCACGGGTGCGAGGACCTCGAGATCGGGTGCCAGCGAGGCGAATCCGACCTCGAAGCGGACCTGGTCGTTGCCCTTGCCGGTGCAACCGTGCGCCACGATGCCGCCGCCGTGCTCGCGAGCCGCGTCGACGAGGTGCTTGACGATCAGCGGCCTGCTGATGGCCGACACCAGCGGGTAGCGGTCCATGTAGAGGGCGTTGGACTTGATGGTCGGCAGGCA
>JAQSXQ010000415.1 GCA_029256565.1 Mycobacterium sp. | reverse complement strand
GCAGGCGAGGGCAACGTCATCGTGGCGCGCAACAACTTCCACGGCCGCACCACCACGATCATCAGCTTCTCCGACGACGAGACCGCCCGGCGCGGGTTCGGGCCGTACACGCCCGGCTTCCGCTCCGTACCGTTCGGTGACGCGGACGCGATGGCCGCGGTGATCGACGACCACACGGTCGCCGTGCTGATCGAGCCGATCCAGGGCGAGGCGGGCATCGTCGTGCCGCCGCAGGACTACCTGCCCCGGGTACGCCAGCTCTGCTCGGACCGCAACGTCTTGATGATCGCCGACGAGATCCAGTCGGGTCTCGCGCGCACCGGGCGCACGTTCGCGTGCGACCACTGGGGCGTCGTGCCCGACGTGTACCTGTTGGGCAAGGCGCTCGGCGGCGGCGTGGTCCCGTTGTCGGCGGTGGTGGCCAATCGCGACGTCCTGGGCGTGCTGCACCCGGGCGAGCACGGCTCGACGTTCGGGGGCAACCCGCTGGCGGCTGCGATCGGAACCACCGTGGTCGAGATGCTGCGCCGCGGCGAATACCAGTCCCGCTCCGCCGAACTCGGCGCGCGGCTACATGCGCGCCTGAACGGGTTGATCGGCCACGGCGTGCTCGCCGTGCGCGGTCTGGGGTTGTGGGCGGGCGTCGACGTCGATCCCGCGATCGGTTCCGGCAAGCACGTCAGCTTGCGCCTGGCCGCCCGCGGTGTTCTCGTTAAGGACACTCACGGTTCCACTTTGCGCTTCGCACCACCCCTGGTGATCACCGAAGAGGAGATCGACTGGGCCGTCGACCAGTTCGCCGCCGTACTGGCCGAGGGGCATGTCACGTCGGCACCCGCCTGAATCTCCCCGACCTGGAGGCAGCATGACATCCCCGCCGGTGAAGCTGACCGATCAGATGCTGCGGCGCCGTCCCGTCCTCGGGGCTCCGGTCGCCCATGGCGCCTCCGATCACCTCAAGCGCACGATCGGCGTCTTCCAGCTGACGATGTTCGGTGTCGGCGCCACCGTCGGCACCGGCATCTTCTTCGTCCTGTCGGAGGCGGTGCCCGAGGCAGGTCCGGCAGTCATTCTGTCGTTCCTGCTCGCCGGCGTGGCAGCCGGGCTCGCCGCCATCTGCTACGCCGAGATGGCCTCTGCGGTACCGGTATCGGGTTCGACGTACTCCTACGCCTACACGACGATGGGCGAACTGGTCGCGATGGGCGTCGCCGCGTGCCTGCTCTTGGAGTACGGCGTGTCGACGGCGGCGGTCGCGGTGGGGTGGAGCCAGTACCTGAACAAGTTGTTGGAGAACCTCTTCGGGTTCAGCCTGCCGCAGGCGATCACCGCCGCGCCGTGGGACGCCGAGCCCGGCATCGTGAACCTGCCTGCGATCATCCTGGTCGTCATGTGCATGCTGCTGCTGATCCGTGGCGCATCGGAATCCGCCAGGGCCAACACGATCATGGTGATCATCAAGCTCAGCGTGCTGGCGATGTTCATCGTCATCGCGTTCACCGCCTTTCAGACCAACCGGTTCGCGGACTTCGCCCCGATGGGCTCTGCGGCCGTCGGCCTTGCCGCGGGCACGATCTTCTTCTCCTACATCGGTCTCGATGCCGTCTCCACCGCCGGAGACGAGGTGAAGGATCCCCAGCGCACGATGCCGCGCGCCATCATCGCCGCGCTGCTCATCGTCACCGGCTTCTATCTGCTGGTGTCGTTCGCCGCGCTCGGCGCCCAGCCGTGGGAAGCGTTCGAGGGTCAGGAAGCCGGTCTCGCGGTGATCCTCGACGACATCACCGGAAGTCGATGGGCCAGCACGGTTATCGCTGCGGGCGCGGTGATCTCGATCTTCTCGGTGACGCTGGTGACGATGTACGGCCAGACCCGCATCCTGTTCGCCATGGGCCGCGACGGCCTGCTGCCCGCCATGTTCGCGAAGGTCAACCCGCGATCGATGACGCCGGTGAACAACACGATCATCGTGGCGATCGTGGTGAGCCTGCTGGCCGGGTTCATCCCGCTCGACAAGCTCGCCGACATGGTCTCGATCGGAACGCTGACGGCCTTCATCGTCGTGTCGCTCGGCGTCATCATCCTGCGCAGGCGCGAACCCGACCTGCCGCGCGGCTTCAAGGTCCCGCTGTACCCGGTGACGCCGATCCTGTCGATCCTCGCCTGCGCCTACATCCTCTACAGCCTGCACTGGTACACGTGGATCGCGTTCGGTGCGTGGGTGGCCGTGGTGTTGGCGTTCTACTTCGTCTGGGGGCGCAACCACAGTGCGCTCAACGACGGCGGTGACGGCATCATCGAATCCGCGGCACCCGGTGTGGACGTCGTGACGCCGCGGGACGAGCCGTGACCGTCATCGTCGGCTATCTCGCAGGCAAGGCCGGTCGGTCTGCGCTGCACCTCGGGGCGGAGGCAGCCAGGACGCTCAAGACCTCACTGTCGGTCGTCACCGTGGTTCCGAAGCCGTGGACCACGCCGTCGCCTGCACGCATCGACGCCGAGTACGCGCACTACGCGGACCGCCTGGCCGCCGACTCCGCCGCCCAGGCCCGCGACTGCATCGGCACGATCGACCCCCAGCTCGAGGTGACGTTTCACAAGTTCGCGCACCGCTCGGCGTCGGGCGGACTCGTCGATGCGGTCGAGGAATTGGGTGCCGAGGCGCTGGTGCTCGGGTCCGCCTCGGACGGGCAGCTCGGCCAGGTGGTCATCGGGTCGACGGCAGACCGACTGTTGCATTCGTCGCCGGTGCCGCTGGCCGTCAGCCCACGGGGCTACCGGGGCTCGAAGACCCATGGCCTGACCCGGATCACGTGTGCCTACCCCGGCACACCGGGATCGCTTCAGGTCGTCGAACGCGTGACGGCGCTGGCGGCTCGGCTCGACGTGCCGATGCGCGTCATCACGTTCGCCGTCAGGGGGCGCACCATGTTCCCGCCGGAGGTGGGGCTGCACGCAGAGGACTCGATCCTCGAGTCGTGGGCCGCGCAGGCGCGAGAGACGCTGCAGGCGTTGCGGACCGACGGCGTCGTCGGCGACGGCGTGGAACTTCAGGTCGTGACGGGCAACGGCTGGGCGCAAGCCTTGGACGCGGCGGAATGGGTCGACGGGGAGCTGCTGGCACTCGGTACGTCGCCGCAGGGGCCGATCGCGCGAGTGTTCCTCGGCTCCAAGGGCACCAAGATCGTCCGGCACAGTCCCGTGCCGGTACTGGTCCTGCCGAACTGAACCCTTTGTTGCCGTAGGGATGTCGCTCAGTACTTCATCGTCCCGCGGTCGACGGCGATCTGCGATCCCGAGATGGTCATCGAGCCGTCGCCTGCCAGCCACGCCACCACGTCCGAAACCTCTTCCGGTGACATGAATTCCTGCAGACCCGGCTTGCCGTCGTGATTGACGGGCTTCAGCGGCATCGGCGCGAAGCTGTGCAGGTAGGTCGGGTAGTTCTTGAAGACCTCCATCATGGCCTCGGGTTCGACCATGGGCGTGTTGATGGAGTAGGGGTGGATCGAGTTGACCCGGATGCCGAACTCACCCACCTC
>JAQSXQ010000414.1 GCA_029256565.1 Mycobacterium sp. | reverse complement strand
GGGGTGCCGGGGCCGGGGCTGAGGAGGATGCCGTCGAACTCGGCCGCGATGGCGTCCGGATCGGACAACCGCTCGTCGTCGTTGCGCCACACTTGGGCCGTCACGCCGAGCTGGCCGAGGTACTGAACGAGATTGAAGACGAAGCTGTCGTAGTTGTCGACGACGAGAACCTGCATAACCCCAGGTTACGCGTCCGGCTAATAGCCCAGCGGCCCGGCAGGCTTGGCGAACCGCAGCCGCACGGGCGCTTCGTACCCGACCAGGTCGGTCTGCTCCCTGGCCTCCTCGGTGTAACCCAGGCCGAAAGCCACGACGTACTGGCGGTAGAGCCGGACCAGGGGAGCGGCGGCCAGCGCAGCCTGCATCCGGGTGACGTCGCCGACGGCGGTGATGACGTACGGCGGACTGTAAGTACGGCCGTTCAGCAGCAGCGTGTTGCCGACGCAACGCGGGGCAGACAAGCCGATGATCCGCTGGTCCTGCATCTGAACGCCCTCTGCGCCCGCAATCCACAGCGCGTTGAGCACCGCCTGCACGTCCTGCTGATGTACGACCAGGTCGTCGGGGGAGGCGTCGCCGGGGAACCGGCCCTCGGCGTCGCGCTGTGCATCGGTGAGGGTGATCACCAACCCGGGTCCGCGCAGCGGGGCGACTCCGGCGTCGGCGGCGAGTGCGTCGGTGCGGTCGGTGAGCACTTTCAGTGCGGCGTCGGCACCGGGGGATCCGCCGTGGTGGTTGTCGACGACGTCGACGAGTTCGTCGCGCTGGGCGGTCAGCCGGTCGACGGACTGCTGCGCCTCGCGGACCAGGTCGACGAGCCGGGGCGCATCGCTGCGCCGGATCTCGTCGCCACCGGACACCGTGTGCGTCGTCGCCAGCAGCAGGCCGGCGCACAGGCACACCACCGGCACGCCGAATCGCCACACCGACCGCCGGGGAGAGTCGGTGGACCGCGCACCACGCGCCATCGGTTACTCCTTCCCCCAACCGGGTCGTACCGGGGGAGCGGATCGCTGAGCTAGGCTCATACTCGCGACAGATCCCTAGTCGGACTGCTCATTGCCATCATCGCAGTCGAATCAACCGCCCGAAGGTACCCATGCCCAAGTCAAAGGTCCGCAAGAAGAACGACTTCACCCACAACCCGGTGAGCCGTACGCCGGTCAAGGTCAAGGCCGGACCGTCGCCCATGTGGTTCGTGGTGCTCTTCATCGGGCTGATGCTGCTCGGCCTGGTCTGGCTGCTGGTGTTTCAGCTCGCCGCCACCAATCCGGTCGACGCACCCGGATTCCTGTCCTGGATGGCGGACCTGGCGCAGTGGAACTACGCGATCGCCTTCGCCTTCATGATCACCGGTCTGTTGCTCACCATGCGGTGGCGGTGACCACCGTCGGCTCGAAGATGAATTCATCTCGTCCAACTGGTGTCAACCTGTCCGCTACCTGCGGGACACGCAATCACATCGATGTGATTCATCCCCATTGGGGATAGCGCCTGTGGATAACTTCGTTGCCCACGCGTAAAGGGTGTTGATAAGTGGATCAGCAAACTCAGTGGGCACCGCAGACCGGTGGCATTGCGGCGTGCTTCGTGTTCGGTTTGGCGATGATCGCCGCCGCTGTGACCGTGGTCACAGACGCGCCAGGACGCTTCCTAGCGGGTGTTGCCGGGCTGGGATTACTCACCTTCGCCACCATGTCGTGGCGGGCACGGCCAAAACTGGCAATCACCGGCGAGGGACTGGTGGTCCGCGGCTGGTTCTCCACCCACGTGTTGGCGCCGAACGACATCGCAGCGGTACGCATCACCGAGTTCCGGAGGATCGGACGCAAGGTGAAGCTGTTGGAGATCGACACCGTCGCCGACGACCGCCTGCTGGTGTTCACCCGGTGGGACCTGGGGACCGACCCGCTTCAGGTCCTCGACGCGCTCACCGCGGCCGGCTACGTTCCCTGACCCGCCGCCAAGTGTGGGGCTTTTCGACGCGGGTTCTCGGGTTCTGCATTCACATCCCACACAGTCGCCATGCCACGCGCTGCCGAGTGTGAACGTCACCGACACAACTACGCGCCCGACGGACGGGGGAAACCCGTCGTCGAGCGCGTAGGCGTGGTGTCAGGAAACGGTGATCGACTCGATGACGACGGGCTCGGTGGGCCGGTCGCTGCGGTCGACGGAGGTGCCGGCGATCGCGTCGACGACCTTCTGCGACTCGGGGTCGACGACCTCGCCGAAGATGGTGTGCTTGCGGTTCAGGTGCGGGGTCTTGCCCACGGTGATGAAGAACTGCGAGCCGTTGGTGCCGGGGCCCGCGTTGGCCATGGCCAGCAGGTAGGGCTTGTCGAACTGCAGCTCGGGGTGGAACTCGTCGTCGAACTGGTAGCCCGGGCCACCGCGGCCGGTGCCCGTGGGGTCGCCGCCCTGGATCATGAATCCGGAGATGACGCGGTGGAACACGGCGCCGTCGTAGAACGGACCCGAGGCTCCGCCGGTGGCGTTCTCGGTGCTGTAATCCTTGGTGCCCTGAGCCAGCCCGACGAAGTTGGCCACGGTCTTGGGGGCATGATTGCCGAAGAGTGCGATCTTGATGTCGCCGCGGTTGGTGTGCAGGGTCGCGGTCGCTGTCTGAATGGGGCTCGTCACGATAACGAGTCTGCCATTCGCGTTTCCACGCCAGGTTTCGCCCCCGCCCGAATACTGTTGTCCCGTCGTCGGGCCCCGTTCCACCCCAGAGAGGTCGAGTCATGAGAGCCAACACCACCCGGTTGTCGTCGCGGGAGCGATTCGCCCGCGGCCTCAAGTACTCGACGGTGGGTCCGGTGGACCTGACCAGGGGAGCCGTGGGCATCGGCGCGCAGTCCGTGGGCTCGTCGGCGGGCTGGGTCCGCGACCGCTACCGCAGCAGCAAGCTCCGCAGGGACGTGGCATCGACGCAGGCGGCCATCGCGCAGGAACTCGCAGCCGCCGCGGTGGTCGTGTCGAGTCTTCCGCAGTCGATCGCCGACGCACGCCGGCCGAAGCGGCGACGTCCACGTCCGCTGGTCCTCGCGGCTGCCGGAGCCGCGGTCCTGGCGGTGGGTGCGGTGACGTTCTCGATCGTCAGGCGCTCGACGCAGCCGGAACCCTCGCCGTTGCCGCCGAGTGTGGACGTCACGCCAAGGCCCTGACGGGCGGGGCGGAGTCTCGCGAAAGTGCTTGTGGAGCCTAGGAGATTCGAACTCCTGACATCTGCCTTGCAAAGGCAGCGCTCTACCAACTGAGCTAAGGCCCCTCGGGGTGAATCAGGTGGGCTGCTCGTCGGCGACGTGCCACACCTCGCCGCGGCTGCGCGACCGGATGACCAGCGCGCCCGCCACGAGAATGGTCAGCACCACCAACCTGCGCATGACACACCTTCCTCGGGAGGAAAACCGTGGGCCTAGGAGGACTCGAACCTCCGACCTCTTCGTTATCAGCGAAGCGCTCTAACCACCTGAGCTATAGGCCCTTAGTCGCAAGCGACCGAGCGAGATTACCGCAACGGACGGCCTGCTCCCAAACCCACGGTCGCCATCGCCGTCAACAGCACGATGTTCACCAGGCCGATCAGTGCCGCACCGCCGAAGATCGTGCCGCTGGAGACCAGTTCGCCGCCGGCGCCGCTCGCGCTGGTCAGGAGGTCGCCGACGTTGCTGTTCAGCTTGCTCCACACGCCCATGCCGCCGAGAACCAGGTACAGGAATGCGACCGCGATCATCCACACGAAGAACGACGCGACCGAGAGCACCAGCGACACCTTGAGGACGCTCCACGGGTCCAGCCGCCGGATCTGCATGCTGGCACGCACCGGACCCTGACCACGGTTCATCGCGGCCGTCCGCGCCGCAGGCCGATGCGGTGCATCGCCCGACGGCCGGTCCGGCGGCTTGCGCGGCCCGGAGCGCGGAGCGCCGCCGGACAGGTCGGGGAGCTCGCTCTTGTACACCTCGGGACGCGGCTGTTCGGGCCGCGTCTCGCCACGCGCCGCGGATGCGGCGGCAACCTGCGCCGGGTCGATCTCCCGGGTGGGGTTGGCGTCCCGTGTCGCCGTCACCGCACCCTCGCGTGCCGGACCCTGGGTGGGCCCGCTGTCACGCGCCGGCCCCTGGGTCGGTCCGTTGTCGCGCGCGCCGGCCGGAGCCGGTCCACCCGACATGAAGCGGTTGAGCCGAGCGTCCGCACCGGAGGCTTGACCGGCGCGGCCCGCGTCCGGCTGGCCCTCCGGTGTCCGCTGCTCGGGACGCGTCCGGGCCGTTCCCCGCTGCCACGGTGGGACGTCGCCGTGCTCGCCGGCCGACCCGGGCCGCGCCGGAGCAGCGGCAGTGCCGCCGTCCGTCGCGCCATTGGCCGAACCGTTGGCACTTCGTGGCCCGTCACCCGCACGCGGGTACCCCGGGTCGTTCGGTGACGTCACGCTCGGCTCCTTAGCTCAGGCTGGTGCACACGCATCACGTCGGATCGGACGTCGGATCGGACTCGATGGCGTCCAGTTCTTCCGCATCCTCGTCGGCGTTGCGCGCAATGGCAATCAGTGTGTCGCCCTCGCCCAGGTTCATCAAGCGCACCCCCTTGGTCTGCCGTCCGGCCTTGCGCACCTGACGTGCCGCGGTCCGGATGACACCACCGTTGGACGTGATGGCGTAGAGCTCGGTGTCGTCGTCGACGATCAACGCTCCGACCAGCGTGCCACGCCTGCGGTCGTACTGGATCGTGAGGATTCCCTTGCCGCCGCGGCCCTGGGCCGTGTACTCCTCGATGGCCGTGCGCTTGGCGTACCCGCCCGACGTCGCAACCAGCAGATACGTGCCTTCGCGCACCACGTTCAGCGACAGCAGCTGGTCCTCTTCGTTGAACCGCATGCCCTGCACACCCGAGGTGGCGCGACCCATCGGGCGCAGCACCTCGTCGGTGGCCGAGAAGCGGATCGACTGACCCTTCGCCGAGACCAGCAGCAGGTCGTCTTCCGACGAG
>JAQSXQ010000413.1 GCA_029256565.1 Mycobacterium sp. | reverse complement strand
GGTTGTCGTTGGCGGTGAACACCTCGGCGAAGCCCTCGTCCGGCAGGTACGCCGCGGCCGCGAACGAGGACGGCAGGTTGGCGATGCCGATCCACCCGAATGAGCCGTCCTGCCAGGCCATTTCGAGCCAGGTCTCGATCATCTCGGCGAACGACGGTTCGGAGCCACCTGCCGCCGCCGGGTTCATCGAACTCATCAGGCCGGACGCCCACATCTCGTCGACGATGGCGGGCGTCAGCGTGCGCATCCGCTCCGACTCGCACGCCTGGGCGGCGACCAGTTCACGCATGCTGCGGGCCGCGGCGACGACGGGACTGTCACGGGGTGGGGCAACCTGGGTCATGCCTCACATCGTGACCGCAGCGGCACCGATCGCGCGGCGAAATCGGGAAGTGGCTCAGCGCCTGCGGGCCACCACCAGCAGGTATTCCCACTCCATGGTCGACGGCCCCGTCACGAACCGGTCCCCGACGGCGGCGATGTCGGCATCCAACGCCGCGATGCGGTCCTGGTCGTCACCGATGGCGCGGTACGCGGAGATGGTCGGCCCGTAGACGGCCTTGAAGTAGTCCCGGAACGTCGACCCGTCGGGGAAGGCGGTGACGGTGAGGGAGCGTCGCTGCACCGTCACGTCGCTCACCTCATCTCCGAGCAGCGCTCGAACGTGGTTCTCGTCGCCCCATAGCGGCGGGGCCTGGACGCCCGGTGGCGGAGCTGGCAGATGCGGTTTCATGGCGGCGAACAACCGCCCGATGTGCCCTTCCGGGGTCCAGCTGAGCAACCCGATGGTGCCGCCGGGCCTGCACACCCGAAGGAGTTCGCCGGCGGCCAGTTCGTGGTGGGGCGCGAACATCACGCCGATGCACGACATGACCGTGTCGAATTCGGCGTCGCCGAACGGCAGCGCCTCGGCATCGGCCTCCTGCCAACGCAATTCGACACCGCGCTGTTCGGCGGCGAGCCGTCCGGCGTCGAGCAGCTCGGGTGTCAGATCGCTGGCGACCACGTCACCGCCTGCCACCGCGGCCGGAATGGACGCGTTGCCGGTGCCGGCGGCCACGTCGAGGACCCGGTCGCCGGGCTTGACTCCACACGCCTCGACGAGAACGGGACCCAGTGGTGCCACCAGCTCGGTGGCCAGCCGGGGATAGTCGCCCGTGGCCCACATGGCGCGATGCTTGGCGGTCAGGGCGGGATCGTGCACGGAAGTGGTCATGATTGCTCCTTAGGCTCCGGTGAATTCATCGTCGCGCCGCGGATCCTGCCAATCCAGTTCCAGATCTGTACCACGGTGGTTTCATGGTTACGGGGGGTTTGACCTGCGATGGGGGTGATCGCGATGCCCGGATACGGCCAGTTCTGTCCGGTGTCCAAGGCGATGGAACTGCTCGATGAGCGGTGGACGATGCTCGTGGTCCGCGAATTGCTCTTGGGTAGCCGTCATTTCAACGAGCTTCGCCGCGGCGTTCCGAAGATGTCGCCTGCGTTGCTGTCGAAACGGCTCAAGTCGCTCGTGCGAGCCGGGGTGGTGCAGCGCGAGGAGGTCGACGGCCGTACCGCCTACTCGCTGACCGAGTGCGGTCGGGAACTCGGCGCGGTCGTCGACGCACTCGGTCGTTGGGGGGTGCGCTGGATAGGCGAACTCGGCGACGAGGATCTCGACCCGCATCTACTGATGTGGGACATCCACCGCACCGTTCCGATCGACTCCTGGCCGGCGCAGCGCACCACCTTGGCCTTCCATCTCGACGGGGTCGCCGCCAAGGCGTCCCGGTGGTGGCTGGTGGTCGCCGACGGCAAGGCCGACGTGTGTGACTTCGATCCCGGCTACGAGGTGACGGGGACGGTGGAGACCAGTCTCCTGACCCTCACTCGCGTGTGGCGCGGCGACATCGGGTGGACTCGAGCCATGCGCGACGGCAGCGTCGCGCTGACCGGTCCGGCAGACGTCCGCCGCGCCATCCCGATCTGGATCGGTCAGGGCGGGCTGGCCGACGTACCGAGACCGGCGTGAGGAGCGAGTACCCGTGTGCGGCTGACTACTTCGGGGCGAAGCGCTGTCCGGCGTCCAGACGGATGCACTGGCCGTTGAGCATGGGGTTCTCCACGATCGCCAGTGCGAGCTTGGCGTACTCCTCCGGCTTGCCAAGGCGCTTCGGGAAGGCGGCGTCCTTGGTGAGGGCCTTGGCGAAGTCGTCGGGAATGCCCTCGGTGAGCCCGGTGGCGAACAGGCTCGGCGCAATGGCCGTCACGCGGATGCCGAGGCTACCGAGATCGCGCGCCATGGTGAGGCACATGCCGGCGATCGCGGCCTTGGACGCGGTGTAGGCGACCTGCCCGATCTGACCTTCGAAGGCGGCGATCGATGCGGTGTTGATGATGACGCCGCGCTCCTCGGCCTCGTCGTCCACCGGCTCCTGCTGGCTCATCTGCCACGCGGCGAGACGGCTGATGTTGAACGTGCCGATGAGGTTGAGGTCGATGCAGAAGCGGAAGGAGTCGAGGCTGTGCGGGCCGTCCTTCTTGATGGTGCGCTCGCCGATGCCGCCGCCAGCGGTGGTCACGATGACGTGGAGTCCGCCGAGTGCCTGCACTGCCTCGGAGAGCACCTTCTCGGTTCCGTCGAAGTCGGTGATGTCCACCTCGTGGAAGGAGGCGCCAATCGAGTCGGCTACTTCCTTGCCCTTCGACTGAGGCCGGTCGAGGATGGCCACGGTCGCGCCGCGCTGGGCGAGTGATTCCGCGGTGGCCTTGCCGAAGCCCGATGCGCCGCCGACGACGATCGCCTTCTTCCCCGAGATCTCCATGTGGCTCCCTTTCCGCTGTGAACGTGTCACTTTGAGGTCATTGTGTAATGCACTGGCGTCGTCACTTTACGGTAAGGCTTTCGAGTGGCCGAGTAGGTACCTTGGCGGCATGGCACGTCAGGCTGTTCGCCCCCGCCCGATGGCGGGCGTAGCTGCCGCCGCGGTCGCCCTCGGGGTTGCCCAATTGGTCGCAGTTCCGTTCGGTCCGTCCGCAGATTCGCGCACTGCAGTGGGGTCGGCGGTCATCGACCTCACGCCCGGGCCGGTGAAGGAATGGGCGATTCAGACCTTCGGTACCTCCGACAAATTGGTGCTGACACTGCTGATTCTGGGTGTCATCGCGTTGATCGCGGGGCTCGCAGCACAGTTGGAACGGCCGCGCCTACCGGTGGGCAGTCTCGTCATCGCCGCGGCGGGGATCGCCGGGTGCGCGGCCGTACTGTCACGCGAGGGCGCGACGATCGCCGACGTGGTCCCCACGCTCGTGGGAACGGTGTGCGGTATCGCGGTGCTGCGCTTCCTCGCGTCGGGCAGGTTCACCGACGGGCCACCGGCGCGCGACGATCGTGGGCGAGCCACCGCGGGCACCCGGATCGGCCCGGTGCCGGACCCTGGTCGACGGCTGTCGTTGATCACGTTGGGCTTCCTGGCCGGTGGCGCGTTGACCGGCGTGGGCGGTGCGGTACTGACGAGGATGCGCGCCTCGGTCTCCGGTGACCGCAGCGCCTTCGCGCTGCCGACGCCGAAGGCCGTTGCC
>JAQSXQ010000412.1 GCA_029256565.1 Mycobacterium sp. | reverse complement strand
TCGGCTACCGCCTTCTCGCCGGCGTCGGCATCGGTATCAGCAGTAAGAGTCATCACTTCTCCTGGTAGGTCTTGCCGACGACCTCGGCATATTGCTGTGCTTGCGCCAGCGCTTCGTCCACCGAGATCTGGCCGGCTATCGCCGCGCTGATCTGCTGGCTCACCCGTGTCCCGAGATCCTGGAACTCGGGGATACCGACGAACTGCACGCCCGTGTATGGCACCGGTTGCACCGTCGGCTTGTCCGGGGTGGCGTTGGTGATCGACTTGAGGGTCAGCGGGCCGTAGGACCTCGAAACGGCCTCGTACTCCGGCAGTTCGGTGTAGGTCGAGGTCCGGCTACCGGGGGGCACCCTCTCCCAGCCGAGCTTCTCGCCCACCAGCTTCATGTAGTCCTTGCTGGTCATCCACGAGATGAACTTCCATGCGCCGTCGGGGTTCTTGGCTCCCTTGGGGATGCCGAGCGCCCAGGTGTAGAGCCAACCCGCGTTCGGCTTCTCGACGATCGGCGCGGGCAGGTAGCCGATCTTGCCGACCAGGTCCGGGTACGTCTTGGGATCCTCGAGAGTCGAGACCGCGGACGTCGCGTCGTACCACATCGCCGTCTGACCCTGGCCGAAGAGGTTGGCGCATTCCTGGAAACCCGTTGAGGAAGCGCCCAGTTCGCCGGACTCCTTGATGGTGTTGACGTAGAAGTTCACGGCCTCCTTCACCTGGGGGCTGTTCAGCTGAGCGTTCCACTGCTCGTCGAACCAGCGCCCGCCGAAGGTGTTGATCACGGTGTCCAGGGGTGCGAGCACCTCGCCCCAGCCCGGCTTGCCGCGCAGGCAGATACCCGCCCGGTCGGCGGTCTTGAGCGTCTTCGCCCACTGCCCGACCTCCTGCCACGTGGGCTGGTAGTTCGGGTCCTGGTTGATGGTGATGCCGGCCTGCTCGAACAGGTCCTTGCGATACATCAGGAACGACGACTCGCCGTAGAACGGAACCGAGTACATGTTGCCCTCGTACGACAGCGACTCCCGCAGCGACGGGATGAAGTCGTTCATGTCGTAGCCCGGCGTGTCGTTCGCGTAGTCGTTCAGTGGCAGCAGCCACCCGTCCCTCGCCCACTGCGGCGTCTCGAAGTTGCTGATCATGGAGACGTCGAACTCGCTGCCGCCCATGGCGGCCGACATCGTGATCTTCGCCCGCGCCTGGTTCTCCGAGAGCGAGATGAACTTCAGCTTGGTGCCGGGGTTGTCCTTCTCGAATTCCGTCGACAGCTCCTGAGCGTCGGTCATCTGCGAGTTGGACACGAGGGCGATCGTCACCTCGTTCTCCGACGCGCCAAGACTGCCCGCCCCCGCGCAGCCTGCCGTGAACGTCAGGCCGGCCGCCGCAGCGCACGCCCCGAGTCGGTGTAGAACTCTTCGTCGAGTCTTCATACCGGTCAACCTCTCACTGTGCCAACGAACATGGTCACTGTTCCAACAACCAACGTGCGCAATCGAATTCGCATACCAATAGCTTCGCCATGCCACCGCGCAGTGCGGCCAGGGTGGCGACGTACTTCTCCGGTCCGCTGCAGACCAGGATGGTCTTCGAGCACGCCCGGACGTCCTCGAGCGGGACGGACACTGCGCGGTGCGCGAGTTCGGTCTCCACGGGCGCGCCGTCGGCGTCGAAGAACCGCCCACCGATCTCGCCGACGGCACCGCGGGCCACCAGGTCGTCGAGCATGCGGACGTCGAGGAAGCTGCCCTCGAACAACGTGGTGGAGGTGGACACCGAGCCGACGCCGAACAGCATCGTGTCCGCGCGGCGGCCCGCGTCGAGCGTCCGCGAGATCACCGAGTCACTGCGCAGCGAGACCACCGTGGACGGATCGGCGTAGAGCGGCGCGGGAAGGCGCATCGCGTCGGCGCGCAACATGTCTGCGCTGCGGCTGAGGATGAACTCCATGCCGGTCTGGTAGGAGGCGGTCGACATGGCGCCGTCGAGCTGAACGACCACGCGGCAGCTCGCCACGCCTGGGCTCAGTGCCGACACCGCGGCCACTTGCTCTGGACCCCAGGTGAATCCGAGCACGTCGTCGTGGGCGAGGCGCCGCATGAGCAGGGCCGCCGATGCGCGGCCGAGGTGTCCGGTGACGACGGCTTCGGTGATGCCGAAGCGATCCTCGAGCAGGCGCTCCTCCTCGGCGTGCAGGTCGTCCTTCAGCGTCGGGGGGACGACGACCTCGATGCGCACCAGCCCGTTGGCCTTCGCCCGGGCGATGAGGCGGCCGGCCGTCGGGCGCGAGACGCCGAGCTTGGCGGCGATCTCGGCCTGGGTGAGCCCGTCCAAGTAGTAGAGCGTGGCAGCGCGGAGAGCGAGTCGGAGGTCTTCGGGCGTCGATCCGGCGGCGGGCTCGATGGGAGCCACCGCCCGACCGTCCGACGCCTCGGCCGACCTGAAGTCCGATACAGCTGCAGCCACGTTGGGGGCTCCACCTTTCGAATTTCGACTGAACTTATGCTCAGGGGTGCGAGTAGATGATCATCACGCTAACATCGAAGTGTGACGCACACAACACCCCAGACTTCGGACCACGAGCACCCCGCGATCGACCCCGAGACGGTGGTGTTGGCGTCGTGAAGCTGAGCAACGAGACGCTGCCCGAGGTGCCGATCGACAAGCCCGGGTACAACCGCCGCGAGGTGGGGATCGGCATCGTGCACTTCGGCGTCGGTGGCTTTCACCGCGCCCACCAGGCCATGTACGTCGACCGGCTGCTGCAGACCGGCGAGGCGAACGAGTGGGGCATCTGCGGCGTCGGCGTCCTGCCCGGCGACCGCAAGATGGCCGACGTCATGTCGGCCCAGGACGGCTTGTACACCCTGCTGGCGCTGCGCGCCGATGGCGGACGCGAGGCACGCGTCATCGGCTCGATCGTCGACTACCGGTACGCACCCGACGATCCAGAAGGTGTCATCGAGCTGATCGCCGCGCCGACCACCCGGATCGTGTCGCTCACCATCACCGAGGGCGGGTACTCGATCGACGACGCCGGACCCGACAGCGTCTTCGGACTCGTCACCGCCGCCCTCGCCAGGCGCCAGGAACGCGGCCTGCCCTCGCCGACGATCGTGTCGTGCGACAACATCGAGGGCAACGGGACCGTGGCCCGCAAGGCCTTCACCGCGTACGCCGAGCGGGAACACCCGAGCCTGGCCGGCTGGATGGCCGAGCACACGCAGTTCCCGAACTCGATGGTCGACCGCATCACGCCGGCCACCTCGCCCGAGGTGATCGAGACGGTCGAGTCCGAGTTCGACGTCCAGGACCAGTGGCCCGTCGCCGCGGAGCCCTTCACCGCCTGGGTGCTCGAGGACCACTTCTCCGACGGCAGACCGAAGTTCGAGGACGTCGGCGTCATGCTCGTCGACGACGTCATGCCGTACGAGCTGATGAAGTTGCGCCTCCTCAACGCCGGCCATCAGGCGCTGTGCTACTTCGCCTATCTCGCCGGCTATCGGCTGGTGCACGACGCCGCGGGCGACCCGCTGTTCGCGGAGTTCCTGCAGCGGTACATGGACGAGGAGGGCAC
>JAQSXQ010000411.1 GCA_029256565.1 Mycobacterium sp. | reverse complement strand
AGGGCGAGGCACTTCAGCTCGCGAGGGAGGGCGCCCGGGCACGGGGCGTGCCAGAGCCCGAATGGCCCACCGCGCCCAGACCAGGCGCCGCCTACATCCGCATGACGCCCGTGAAGACGCTGTCTTGGGATTACTCGAGTTCGACGGCAGACAAGGGCTAGCTTCGTGCGAGCCCGCCCACGCTCGTCGCCGCGGCGAGCCGGCTAAGGGTGCACCTGCGGTTCGTCTTCGCGCGTGAAAGGGTTGATGCCGACCTATCGCCGAGACGACGGGAGTGTTCTGATGACGCCGAAGTTGGCGCTCGGACTGCGCCTCGCCGCCGCCCTAGCCGTGATCGGCACCATGATGGCCGTCGGCTGGGTGCAGCGATCGCCATGGGTGGTCCTACTGGCAACCCCCGTCTTCACGGTCCTGTACGCCCTGGGCAAGTGGAATGCGTGCAAGTTGGCCTGGCGCACCGGTGGTGGGCCGCAGATCTTCCTTTCAGTGCTGGTAGCGCTCCCCGTCCAGGCGGTCGTGGCAGGGGTCTGCTACGTCCTCGGTGTGGGCTTGGGCCGGCTCGTTGCCGGCAACCGCGCATTGGCGCCGCTGACGGCGGGGGACACCATCACCATGGCACTGCTCCTTGCGGTCGGCGCGGCCATCAGCATCGTCGTCATACGACTGGAGAGCGCTGCGCCCGCGGCGGCCAGCGTGGCATCGACACCGGAAGGCCTGCTCACCGATGACGCGGTGAACGTCGAGCCCGAGATCGAACTGGACATCGATCCGAGGCAGCTGACGCTCGATACGTTCTTCGTCTCGCCGGAGCACTGGCGCACCAACGCCTCACGGAGGGCCCTCGAGTCGCGTTCGGGCCCGGTCCAGAAACCGCCGTCGGCCGCGGACGACGACATGATCGCGGCGGCGGAGACGCGTCTAGGCGTGCGCCTGCCCGACACCCTGCGTGCGCTGTACCGCGTGCTGAACGGCGGGTACGTCGGATGGCTGTACGTGCCGCTGGTGCCAAATCCAGGGCCGGTGTACGACGACTGGCGCGGCGCGTTCTCGATCGACTACTCGTCGCTGGCGTCCCTCGACACGCTGCGCACGGTGGCAGAGCACTACTCGGACTTCACCCACGACCCCGAAGACGTGCCCGAGAACGCGGAGCGTCTCATCGTGCTGCAGGCGCGGTACGGCGACATGACGCTCCTCGACTACTCCGCCGGGCCGCAGCCTCGCGTACTGATCGTGAACTACGACAAGACCCCAGGCGAAGACCCGGTGGACCTCGCGTTCGACGACTTCGACCAATTCTTCGTGGCGCTGCGAGGCGAACGGGACCGCCTGCACACCGAGACGCCCAAGCGGGATCTCGGCGCATCCATGGAGGAAGTGCCCGACGACCAGTGGGCGGGTCGCTTCTGGGGTACCGCCGACCCCCACGCCTTCTACCGCAACGCGATTCAGCGCGAGGACGGCACGGAGCCCAGGTTGGCCGCCGACGACGCCCTAGTGGCTGCCACCCAGGACCGACTCGGGCTCGAACTGCCCTTGAACCTCGTCGCACTATGGCGGGAACGTAATGGCGGCGGGGTCGCCGCGCGGTTCGTCAGGTTCGCCGACGGCGCCGCGGTGCGAGACGTCGAGGTCATGCGCTTCCCGATACCGCTCGAATACGTGGTCACACTTGCCGTGTTGTCAGACCGGATAGGGTTCGCGCCGAACGAGATTCCCTGGGGGCGCCAGCATCCGGGATCCGATAGGCTCGTCGTGCTGGAGGCGGACCACGACCGCGCAGTCCTGCTGGACTATCGAGACCGTCTCGACGACGACCCAGCCGTGCTCGTCGTCGACGATCTCAACCGCCCGCTAACCGAAGCGCTGCGGTTCGAACGTTTCGACGACCTCCTAACTCAGCTGCGCTTCCAGCGCGGACGTTGGGACGACGTTTCGGTGCCGCGCGAGGCCGATCTGGCCGAGGCATAGACCCTCGGCGGTCCCGAGTCAGCTTCGGGCGAACACGGGCCCGAATCGCGTCGAGCCTCGGTACGTTGACCGGATGGTCGTCACAGACGAAATCACCTACGAGGTCGACGGATTGACGATGATCGCGCACTTGGCGCGGCCGTCCGGGACGGGTCCCTGGCCGGCTGTGCTCATCGGGCATGACGGGATCGGTCTCGACGACTATCAACGCGGCCGCGCTGACGTCCTTGCCGAGCACGGTTACATCGCCTTCGCGATGGACTATCACGCGGGCCGAACGTTCTTCGGTGACCCGCAGGCAATGCTGGCTCGCGTCATGCCATTGCTGGCCGACGCCAACCGCATACATGCCATCGGCCGTGTACGGTGCCGGCGGCCGTATCGTGCTGGAACTCGCCGGCGCCAAGGTTCCCTTCAAGGCAGTCGCCGCGATCCATCCGGCCCTACCGGCCGCCGACACGGAGGTTTGGACCAGCGTGGGCGGCGCCTTCCTTCTGTGCACGGGTTCCGAAGACCCACTATGCACTCCCGCTCAACTCATGGAGTTCGGCAACGCACTTCAGAACGCCGGAGTTGATTGGCGCGTGAACGTCTATGGCGGAGCCCAGCATGCCTTCTGGGCTGATCCGAACGAATCTGGCGGCTCATCGACCGGCGGTGGTGCTCACGCCAATGCCACTGTGCCGGGGGTGGCGCACCATGCTCTACACGCGGCGCGAGCGTGGCAAGCAGTACTGGACCTGCTCGCTGAAGCCTTCCCGACGGCCGGTTCGGATCGCTCGTAGGACACGTTGTCCGTTCAACACGTTTGAGCCGAGGTCGTCTACCACCCATCCCCGGCAGTGCCGTCGCTTCACCCGCGCCACGAATGGGACCTCGGAAGCGTTGAGGCTAGAAGGAAGGATCCGACGCGGCGTCGATGACGTCGTCGAGAATCGCGCGGGAAGTGGATAGTTCGCGAATCGCCCGGTCCAGCCGGTCGCGTTCGGCATTCAGCTCGGCGACCAGGCGCGGGGTGGCCTCCGGCGCGGGGCCGCCGTCGTGGTCGCGCATACATGGCAGTAGTCCGGCGATGGTGGCGCTGCGCAGGCCCGCGGCGAACAGCTCCTGGATGTGGATCACGCGGTCGACGGCCTGCTCGGCGTACTCACGCTGACCACTCGGCGTCCTGGAGGCGGCCAACAGGCCCTGCTGCTCGTAGTAGCGCAACGACCGTTCGCTGACCCCGGTGCGCCGCGCCAGCTCGCCGATCCGCATGAGTCCGTTATACCGAACCCGGCTTGCCCCTCACACCGGTGTCAGCCCCTACCGTGCCGCCATGACCACAGTCCCGTTCGTCTACAGCCCTATCACCGAGCGTCCACCGCTGACCTGGCCAGGCGGCGCCCGCGTGGCGGTGTACGTCGGTCTCAACATCGAGTATTTCCACCCGGACCTGCCGTCTACCAGCATATGGCCGGGCACCGCGGAACTGACCCCCGATGCGCTGAACCACGGCTGGCGCGATTACGGGGCTCGGGTCGGGATCTGGCGCACCATCGGCGCGCTGGACAGGCACGGCATTCGCGCTAGTGCATTGCTCAATTCCGATGTCGTAGCACAGCATCCGCAGATCGTGGCGGCCGGCGTCGAGCGTGACTGGGCGTGGCTCGCACACGGGCGCACGAATTCGGCTTTGCACACCGGTCTTGCCGTCGACGAAGAACAACGAACCCTTGCCGACATCACCCACACGATCGCCGGCGCAACGGGACGGCAACCGCGCGGCTGGATGGGTCCGGGACTCACCGAAACCCACCACACCCCGCAGCTGCTGGCCGATCTGGGGTACCGCTACGTGCTCGACTGGACCAATGACGACCAGCCCTATCCGCTGACCGTGCCCGGGATGCTCAGCGTGCCCTATTCGGTGGAGCTCAACGATCTGCTGATCTTCGGAAAGGGAATGACCGGACCCGATTTCGTCCAGATGGTCGCCGATCAGTACCACCAGTTGCACTCCGATGCGGCCGACGGCAGCGGCCGGGTGCTTGCGCTGGCGCTGCATCCGTTCGTGATCGGACAGGCATTCCGGCACAAGTACCTCGACCAGGCGCTGCAGTTCCTGGCAGGGGCGCCCGACGTGTGGCTGACGACCGCCGACGAGATCGCGGCGCACTACCTCGAACAGACCTGACGGAGAAGAGATGGCCGGTCTCGAGCGCTGCACCCCACCCATGTGCGCCTCGCGGGCCCCCGCGGACCCCTGCCACAATCGCGGCATGTCGGAACTAGGCGTGATTCTGCGTGCAGCCCACCCCGGCGATGACGCGTTCATCGTCGAAATGGCGCGTCACGCGTGCGTGATCGAGGACCGGCCTCTGCCTGATCCACGCGACGATGAGGTGCTGGAATTGCTTCCGCCGCCCGGAACGGTGCCAATCCTCGCCGAGGATCGCAACGGTGTTCCCGTGGGTGCAGTGTGGACCTATCACAGCAGTCCACCCCTGCGCTCTGATGCGGCTGGCGTGCCGTTCCCTGAGCTGTGTATCGGTGTCGCGCCGGGGCATCGAGGGGCGGGTGTTGGCGGGTTGCTTTTGGATGCCCTGTTCGCTGATGTCGCACGGGTGGCCGACGCGATGTGCACCAACGTGCATGTACGAAATCCCGCGCGACGGCTGTACGAGCGCAGGGGTTTCCGACTAGACGGTCAAGGCAACGGTCCGCTCGGAGTCGCCATGATCAAGGATCTGCGTCCAAGCCACGAGTAGCGCCAGCCGGTCTAGCTCCAACGAGGGTGATGCGCGAGACTGGGCGGGTGTGGACCGTGCGCGAGTCGGCCCGAGCGGAGCGGCTCGAGTTCGCTGACCTCCTCGACGAACTGACCGCCGAGCAGTGGCTCGCACGGACCCTGTGCGATGGCTGGCGCGTCTGTGATGTCGTCGCCCACACGATCGCCTACCTGGGGCAGAGTCGGCTCGGCTTGGCCACCGAGATGGTCCGGGTGCGAGGCAATGTCGATCGGCTCAACGAGCGCGCGCTCGATGGCTTTCCCCGCGACGATCCGAAGACGTTGGCGGCGACGATGCGTTTGGGCGCCGAGCCGGCCGGTGCGGGTGCGCTGTACGGCTGTCGGGTGGCGCTGATCGAGTGCCTGATCCATCAGCAAGACGTCCGCCGGCCGCTAGGTCTCACCCGTCTCATTCCCAGCCGGCGGCTGATGGCGGCGCTGCAGTTCGCGTGGTGGAGCCCGGTCATAGGCGGTGCCCGCCAAATGCGTGGGGTTCGGGCGGTGGCCAGTGACGTCGGATGGTCAGCGGGCCGTGGTGAGCACGTCACCGGGCCCGGGGAAGCGTTGTTGTTGGCGATGACCGGTCGTGTCGCCGCGGTGGTCGACGATCTCACCGGACCGGGTGTCGGTCGTCTGTTGCAGAGCGCGCGATGAGGCGACGGCGGTGGCGAGACGGGGAAGCCATCGAAGTCTTGGCGAACCGCTTCCCTCAGACATATGGACGACGCTGAGAACACAGGGGGCATCTCGTGCAACGCCGCTATCACTGCAGCTTCATGGAACTCGCGCGGGCGTGAAAGTGGAGGAGTTACAGGCGAAGGGGCCGTTGCCTCTCAGGTTCGATCGCCCCTTCTCATACTGAAGGTCCACGCGATGCGAAATCGGCATGAGAGTGATTCGGGGTGGTCGTGTTTCGCTGAACGCAACCTGTTTCCCGCGATGGTCGGGTGCGGGGTTCAGGGCGCCGGTAGCGGCCGGGCCGTGGGAGTACGTTCGAAATCGTGAGTACTGACGATCGAGTGCAGAGCATCGTTCTGGGCGACGTCGAGGTGATCCGCGCCATCGAATGGTATGAGCCGTTCCTTCCGACGACTGAGTTCCTCCCAGGGGCTGCCGACGGGGTCTGGGCACGCAACGCGGATTGGCTGGCTCCCGACCACTGGCAGCCCGAA
>JAQSXQ010000410.1 GCA_029256565.1 Mycobacterium sp. | reverse complement strand
GCGCAGGGGTGGGGGTCGACGGGGTCGACCACGAACTGACCGCCGAGGTGGCGGGTCCGAGGATCGCCACGCTGCTCGACACCGCGATCGGCGCTGCGGTCATTCGGGTGAACTCCGTGGCGCACGCGGCGGGCAAGCCGCATCACTTCCTGTCGATCGCGTTGTCGCCCAACCGGAGTCGTGTGCTGCTCAGTCAGTCCGCCGCCGACTTCGAGTCCGGCATCGGGATGGCGATCGCCCACGACGTGCGCAGGCCAAGGGTCTGAGCGGCCTACAGCCTGCCCTCGGTGCGGAGATCGGGGTGCACCCACTCGGGGGCGCGGCGCTGCTTGAACGCCACGAAGCCCTCGACGGCCTCGGGTCCGCTGTAGGAGGCCTTCATGCCGATCCGGTCGAACAGGCCCATGTAGTTGTCCAGGCTCGACTTCACCACCAGACGCGCCTTGGGCGCTGTGCGGCAGCACTGCGCGAGGACGTCCCGCGCGACCGCACCCAGGTCGTCGTGCGGCACCACCCGCGCCACCATGCCCCAGTCGACTGCCTCGCGAGCATCGAGCGTGCGACCGGTGAACATCAGGTCGCGGGTCCGCACCGGGCCGATCATCCGGGCCAGCATCTGGCTGTAGTAGGTGTCGGCGATCCCGCGGTAGAGCTCCGGTACGCGGAACGTCGCCCGATCGCTCACCACCGCCATGTCGCTGCACATCGCGATCTGCAGGCCGCCGCCCTGGCACAGCCCGTTGACCGCCGACACCACCGGCTTCACCGACTGCCGCAGCGTCTCGAAGGGAGTGACGTCCATCGACAGCGCCGGTCCGAAGGACATCCAGTCGTCGACGCCGTCGCCGCCGCCGAGGTCGCCGCCGGGTGCGAACACGTCACCGGTGCCCGTGATCAGCAGACCCGCCAGATCCGGGTCGTTCTCGACGTGGGTCACCGCGTAGCGGATGCCGAAGTACATCGCGGGCGTCATGGCGTTGCGTGCCTCGGGCCGGTCGAGCGTCACCACCCCGAACGGGCCCTCCCTCTCGAAGCGCAGGAAGGGGGTGCCCAGCCAATCCCCGTCCGGCGGGCGGGGGGTGTTCTCGGTGGTGGTCATGCTCCTCCTATTTCGGTTTCGGTGGTCTCGAGCACGTCGTCGACGGCCTCCTCGGTCGGCGCGCAGTCACCCGCACCGGGCACCAGCGTGGCGAGCGCACCGGCAGCGCACGCCCGGCGCAGTGCCACCTTCGGGCCGAGGTGCCAGCCGGCCGCGAGCACGCCCGCGAAGACGTCACCGGCGCCCGTGGTGTCGATCGCCTCGACCTGGGGTGCCGCAACGGTGACGCGGGCCTCGGTGGTGCGGTACTCGGCGCCGTCGGCTCCCCGCGTCACGACGAGATGGTCGACGGGCCAGCGCCACTCACGTGACTCCGCGTCGTTGACGATCACGACGTCCACGGTCGACGCCAACCGTTCGAGGTCGGTCGGCGCACCGACGGGCGACGCGTTGACCATCACCACCGCGCCGCCCGCCCGGCCCAGCCGCGCCGCCGCCAGGACGGTGTCCGCGGGGATCTCCAAGGACAGCAGCACCACGTCGCATGCGGTGATCGCGTCGCGCACGGCAGGAGAGGACAGGTGCAGGTGGGCGTTGGCGCCGGGGGCGACGACGATCAGGTTCTCGGCGCCGTCGTCGACGACGATCACGGCGGTACCGCTGGCGCCCGGCAGGGTGAGCACGCCGTCCAGTCCCACGCCGTTGCCGCCGAGATGGGTTCGCAGTCTTCCCGCGGCGTCGTCGTCGCCGAGAGCGGCGACCAGCTCGACCGACGCGCCCGCGCGCGCCGCCGCGACGGCCTGGTTGCCGCCCTTGCCGCCGGGCGACCACGACGTCGACGCCGCCAGCACCGTCTCGCCGGGGCGCGGCAGCGATCGAACCCGCATCGACTGGTCGAGGTTGACGCTGCCCACCACGCACACTCGATTGCCGGACGTTGTCACGGGCCATACCGTAACCCCGACCGGGCCGGACCCGCGTTACCTCGATACGCTGGCCTGATGAGCGTGCATGCCCCCGCCGACACTGACCTGCGCCAGCAGGTGCACGACGCGGCGCGCCGCGCCAGAGTCGCCGCGCGCACCCTCGGCACCCTGACCTCGGCGACCAAGGATCGGGCGCTGCACGCCGCGGCGGACTCGGTGCTGGCCTCGGTGAGCGAAGTGCTCGCCGCCAACGAGGTCGATCTGGACGTCGCCCGCGCCGCAGGCACTCCGGCGGCGATCCTCGACCGCCTGGCACTGAACCCGCAGCGCGTCGACGGCATCGCGGCCGGGCTGCGCCAGGTCGCGGGGCTGCCCGATCCCGTCGGTGAGGTCCTGCGCGGTCGGACGCTGCCCAACGGACTGCGGATCCGTCAGCAGCGCGTTCCCCTCGGCGTCGTCGGCATGGTCTACGAGGGCAGGCCGAACGTCACCGTCGACGCATTCGGGCTCACGCTCAAGTCCGGCAATGCCGCTCTGCTGCGCGGCAGTTCGTCGGCGCGGCACTCGAACGAGGCGCTGGTCACCGCACTGCGCGCGGCGCTGGTGGCCGAGGGTCTGCCCGCCGACGCCGTCGCGCTGCTGCCCAGCGAGGACCGCGCCACCGTCACCCACCTGATTCAGGCCCGCGGCCTGGTCGACGTCGTGATCCCCCGCGGAGGCGCGGGACTGATCGACGCCGTCGTCCGCGACGCGCTGGTCCCGACCATCGAGACCGGCGTCGGCAACTGCCACGTGTACGTCCACGCGGCGGCCGACCTCGACGTCGCCGAACGCATCCTGTTGAACTCCAAGACGCGCAGGCCCAGCGTGTGCAATGCCGCCGAGACGCTGCTCGTCGACGCCGCGATCGCCGACCACGCCGTGCCGAGGCTGCTCGACGCACTGCGGAACGCGGGCGTCACCGTGCACGACGACCCCAGTGAGGACGACCTGCGGGCCGAGTTCCTGTCGATGGACATCGCGGTCGCCGTCGTCGACGGCATCGACGCGGCCATCACCCACGTCAACGAATACGGCACCGGACACACCGAGGCCATCGTGACGACCGATCTCGCTGCCGCAGAACGGTTCACCGGGGAGGTCGACGCCGCGGCCGTGATGGTCAACGCCGCGACCTCGTTCACCGATGGCGAGCAGTTCGGCTTCGGCGCCGAGATCGGCATCTCCACGCAGAAGCTGCACGCCCGCGGGCCCATGGGCCTGCCGGAACTGACCTCGACCAAGTGGGTGGTGTGGGGAGACGGCCACATCCGCCCCGCCTGACGAAGAACGGAAATCGATGAGCACCTCTGCCCAACCGGTCCCGATGTTCACCGACATCGAGGACGTGGCGACCCGCCTCGCCGAGACCGGGTACCTGCCCGACACGGCGACGGCGACGGCCGTCTTCCTCGCCGACCGGCTCGGCAAGCCGCTGCTCGTCGAGGGCCCGGCGGGCGTCGGCAAGACCGAACTCGCCCGCGCCGTGGCGGCCTGCACGGGCTCCGAACTCGTTCGTCTGCAGTGCTATGAGGGCGTCGACGAGGCCCGCGCACTGTACGAGTGGAACCACGCCAAGCAGATCCTGCG
>JAQSXQ010000409.1 GCA_029256565.1 Mycobacterium sp. | reverse complement strand
CTCGATGATCGCATCGGTGCTCTCTTCGATCTTCGGGTCCGGAACCTGCTCTACCCGGACGTCGCGCTTACCGTGCCAAGTGACTGCCTTCATACCGGGGGCGATACCCGCCGTAAGGCCGCTGAAACGTCGTCACCCGGGCGGCGCGAGATGCACAACCTTCATGGTGCTCATCTCATCGAGTAGTTCTGGCCCGTAACCGAATCCGGAGCCGCTGTCCCGGCGGGGTTGGGCCGAACCGCCCGGGGCGCCGCCGAACACCGCGTTGATCTTGACCGTTCCCACCGGCAGGCTGCGCCATGCCTGCTGCGCGTGGTTCATGTCGGTCGTCAACACGGTCGCGGCCAGCCCGAAACGGTCATCGGCCGCCTCGGTCAACGCGGTGTCGAAGTCGGGAACCACACGTATCGCGGCGACCGGACCGAAGGTCTCCTCACTGAACACCAGCATGTCCGGGGTGCATCCGGTCAAGACCGTGGGCGGGTAGAACGCTCCCGTGCGGGACAGTTCGCCACCGACCAGGACCTGCGCCCCGCTGCGCGTGGCATCGCGCACATGCCGGTGCACATGGTCGCGATGGCGCTCATCGACGAGCGGACCGATCCGATCCGCCCAGGCCCGGGCCTCGCCGACGAGTGCGTCGATGAACTCCTCCGCCAGCGACTCCACGACGTAGATGCGCTCCACCGATACACAGATCTGCCCGGCATTGGCGAACGCGCCCAGCGCGGCTTGTTCCGCCGCCCAGTCGGCCGATACTCCCGCATCGACGATCAGCGCGTCATTGCCGCCGTTCTCCAACAACGCCTTGGCGCCACGCTCGGCGCACGCGCGGGCAATGGCCCGCCCGGTGGCACTGCTGCCGACATGGGCGACCACGTCGACGTCCGCGCAGGCGGCCAGCCGCGAACCCACCGCACCGTCGCCGTCGACGATCTCCAGCACGCCGTCGGGCAGCTGCGCCGCCAGCAGTTCCGCGAAGCGCCTGCCGGTCTCCGGGCAACGCTCACTGGGCTTGTGCACCACGGTGTTCCCCGTGACCAGCGCGGCTCCCAGCAGGCCGGCCGCCACCGCAACCGGATCGTTCCACGGGGTCAGCACCGCGACGACGCCTCGCGGCTCGGGCACCATCAGATCGGTGGAATTCCAGGCTCCCTGCAGGCTTCGCCCTCGGTGCACCGGCCCCAGCTGCGCATACTGCAACAGCGTGCCGACCGCCGCCTCGACACCGCCCAGCGCGTCAGCGCGCGTCTTACCGGTTTCCCGTTCGTTCATCTCGGCCAGGTCCGCGGCGACATCGGATATCGCCGCGGCAGCCGCAGCCAGCGCGGCGGCCCGATCGGCGGCCGGGGTGCGCGCCCAGGTGTCGAAGGCCCGGCGGGCACGGGCAATGGCGGTATCGCATTCCGCTGCGCCGGCGTTGGGCGCGCGGGTGATCGTCAGTTCCATGCCGCTCAGGTACCCCGGGAACGGCGTTTGACACCACTGCGTTTACGCCACGGCGCTCCGGGCACTCAACGTCCCATGACAGCTCAACCGCCCGACCCCGACCCGATCGACACTCCCGATCTGGAACCCGGCGGCGGAGTCCCTCCCGGCAGCACCCCGCCGGATTCGGCGCAGACATCGGGTTTGGGCGAGCCCGAACCACGGCCCCGGCACCGATACACCCGCACCCAGATCATCTCGCTGATCGCGCTGGCAATCTTCATTCTCATCTTCGCCGCCAGCGCCGTGGGGTTGATCATGGGTATGGCCGATTAGTCCGGCGAGCCTTCGCTGTCGTCGAAGAACGCCCAGCCGTCGTCGGACTTGACTTCCATCCGCCAGCCCAGTTCGGAGTTGTCGGCCTTGGCGTCGACGAACCAGGCGTGGGCGTCCCCGGCGCTCTCGATGTCTTTGGTGGCGACGACGTCGCCGTGCGGATTCAGAACTCGATAGGTAGCCATAGTCTCTGCATTCCCCTTGTGTGTGGCCGTCAATCGTGGGTAGCCCGCCTCCATGACGAACACAGAAACGAAACTCGCATTGATCACCGGCGCCTCGAAGGGAATCGGTCTTGAGTTGGCCAAACTGTTCGCCGCAGACGGCTACGACCTTGTGGTGGCGGCCGACGGCGACGGAATCCAGTCGGTTCCAGAGCAATTGGCCGGCTACGGCGTACAGGTTCAGCCGGTCCAGGTGGACTTGCGCATACCGGCCGAGGTCGACCACCTCTACAACACCACGGTCGACGGCGGACGCACGGTCTCGGCCGCGGCACTGAACGCCGGTATCGGTACCGGCGACATGTTCCTCAAGACCGATCTCGCCGACGACATGTCCGTGATCGACCTCAACGTCCGCTCGACGGTGCATCTGGCGAAACTCGTGTTGCGCGATATGGCCAACCAGGATGCGGGCAAGCTGCTGTTCACCTCATCGGTGGCGGCCACCATGCCGGGTTCATATCAGAGTGTGTACAACGCGTCGAAGTCCTTCATCCAGTCGTTCAGCGAGGCGGTACGCGACGAACTTCGCGACACACCGATCACCGTGACGGCGTTGATGCCCGGCCCGACCGACACGAACTTCTTCCGCCGCGCCGGCCTCGCCGACACACCGGTCGGCCGGATGCCCAAGGACGATCCCGCTCAGGTGGCACGGCAGGGCTACCAGGCGCTGATGCGTGGCGAGCAGAAGGTCGTGGGCGGTTCCGTGATGTCGAAGGCGATGGGCACCGCGAACCGGGTCCTGCCGGATTCGGTCAAGGCCGCCGCGAGCCGGCTGCTGTCGGTGCCGTTCAACCGGCCGCACGCTTGACCAGGTCATCCATCGCCGACGGGTCGTCGCGGTCGACGACGGGGAATCCGGCCCCCGGTTCGCCCTCCCAGTGCAGTTCGATGCCCGGATTGTGGACGTCGAACCCGTCGGCGAGGAAGAAGTGCGGGCTGCCCTGCACGGCCGGGGACTGTTCGCGGTAGGTCCGCATCATCTGCGCGCGTGCGGTCCCCTCGTCCAGGTCGCGGCGCAGCACGCCGGCGTCCACGCACTCGCAGCCCTCGGCTACGTCGATGATCTCGTGCAGCAGCGAGATCGGCCTGCTGTCGGTGAAGAAGGCGTGCCGGAGCGCCATGTCGAGTTGTTCGGCGGCGCGCATCGACTGGCGTTTCGCCGCGTGCACCGCTTCGTTGGCGGGCAGCGAGGTGATCGGCCATGTCGCCGAGTCGCCCTGCCATGGCTTCCAGCCGAAGTCCGGCGCCAGCGACCCGACCACCGGTATCTCGGCGTCCAGAAAGCGCTTCGGGATCGGGAACTTGTTGAGGTCTTCCAGCAGGAACAACTGGTGGTCGACGCGCAGCGTGTCGGTGAGGCCGGCGCGTTCACGGGCTGCATAGAACCGGTGCAGTGCGACGGTGGACCAGCCACACACCACATCGGTGAAGACCACGACGGTCCCGGGTTCCACGTTCATCACCGTCGACTTCCCGCGCATGCGCGAGCCAAACGTGGGTATCCCCCCGAAATGAGCAACCCAGATCCCGAGAAGCGGGATTCCGAGGCCGGCGAAACCGACGTCGCGGAGGATCCCAAGGTGGCGAGTTCTCGCGCGGACGACG
>JAQSXQ010000408.1 GCA_029256565.1 Mycobacterium sp. | reverse complement strand
CAGGCCGCACATCAGGTAGAGCGGCAGCGACAGCACCTCGAGCGCGACGAACATGGTGAGGAGGTCCTCGGAGGCGCCGAAGAGCAGCATGCCGCCGAGTGCGAACATGGTGAGCGGGAAGATCTCGGTTTGTGCGACACCGGCTTTGGTGGCCTGGATCTCGGCAACGCTGCCCGGCACCGCCGATGCCTGCGGCGTGAAGGCGTCGAGTCCGGCCGCGCCCTCGTCCGCGTCGACCTCGGAGGCGATGCGGCGCTCGGCGATCAACAGCGTGCCGAGAATCCCGATCACCAGCAGCGTGCCCTGCAGGAACAGTGCGGGCCTGTCGATCGCGACCGAACCCATCACCGCGGTCCGGCCGACCGAGTCGCCGAGGTCCAGCCACACCTTGACCACGGCGACCAGTGCCGCCGCCTGTGCGACCACCGCGACCGTCAGCTGCGCCGGGTAGCGGCCACGGCGCGGTACGAAGGCCTCGATCAACACGCCGACGATCGCCGCGCCAAGCACGATCAGCAGCGGTGAGAGCAGTCCGTATTCGACCGTCGGCGGCACGAGGTTCATCGAGCGGGTCCTTCCTGCGCCACGCGGGGTGCCGGATCCTGCTGGCCGATGCTGGTCAGCGTGTGGCCCACGGCCGGATCGATCACGTCCAGCGCAGGCTTCGGATACACCCCCAGCACCAACAGGATCGCGATCAAGGGCGTGATCACCAGCAGTTCGCGCGGCACCAGGTCGGGTATGGCCTCGTTGCCGACGGTGACCGGCCCCGTCATCATCCGCTGGTAGGCCCACAGCACGTAGATCGCCGAGAGCACCAGAGCCAGCGCGGCGAACACCGCGAACACGGGGTACACCGTGAACGTGCCGATCAGCACCAGGAATTCACTGACGAATGGCGCGAGGCCCGGTAGCGACAGCGTCGCGAGACCGGCGACGAGGAACGTCCCGGCCAGCACCGGCGCCACCTTCTGCACCCCGCCGTAGTCCGCGATGGCTCGAGTGCCCCTGCGCGACACCAGGAAACCGGCGATCAGGAACAGCGCTGCGGTCGAGATGCCGTGGTTGACCATGTAGAGCGTCGAGCCCGACTGACCCTGACTGGTCATCACGAAGATGCCAAGGATGATGAACCCGAAGTGGGATATCGACGTGTACGCGATCAGCCGCATGACGTCGGTCTGCCCGATCGCCACGATCGCGCCGTAGACGATGCCGATCACCGCGAGCGTGATCACCAACGGACGGAACGTCATCGACGCGTCGGGGAACAACTGCAGGCAGTACCGCAGCATGCCGAACGTGCCGACCTTGTCGACCACCGCCATCATGAGCACCGCGGTCGCGGGTGTCGATTCCACCGCCGCGTCCGGCAGCCACCGGTGGAACGGCCACAGCGGCGCCTTGACCGCGAACGCGAACATGAAGCCGAGGAACAGGGCGTTGAGCACCGCCGGATCGACGTCGAGCGCACCGCTGGACATCGCGTCGACGATGGCGCGGAAGTCGAACGTACCCGAGGCGAACGCGTCGCTGCCCGCGGTCGCCACGTACAGTCCGATTACCGCGGCGAGCATGATCAGGCCGCCGAAGAGGTTGTACAGCAGGAACTTCACTGCCGCCTTGCTCTTGTCGCGCCCGCCGAAGCCGCCGATGAGGAAGTACATCGGGATCAGCATCGCCTCGAAGAAGACGTAGAACAGCAGGACGTCCAGCGCCGTCAGCGAGATCAGCACCATGCCCTCGACCGCCAGCGTCAAGGCCATGTAGGCGTGTACCGAACGGGCGTGGTCGGTCGCGTCGTTCCAGCCGGCGACGATCAGCACCGGGACCAATACCGCGGTCAGCACCACCAGGGCCAGCGCGATGCCGTCGATGCCCAGGATGTACCCGGTGCCGAACGAGGGGATCCAGTCGTGGTCCTCGACGAACTGGTACCGGGCGCCGCCGGGCTCGAACCGCACCGCAAGCAGCACCGTCACGGCCAGCACCACGAGAGACACCGCCAGCGCGGCGTACTTCGCCAGATGCCGTGCGCCCGAGGGCAGCAGCATCACCAGGCCGGCACCGACCATCGGCACGGCCCACAGGATCGTCAACCACGGCATGCTCGTCACCAGACCCTCGCCGCCAGGATCGCCGCCACCACGACGGCGGCGCCGCCCAGCATCGACAGCGCGTAACTGCGGGCGAAGCCCGTCTGGAGTCGCCCGAGACCCCGCGAGGAACCGCCGACGACGGCGCCCATTCCGCGGGACACACCGTCGATGCCCTCGTCGTCGATCTCGACGAGTCCGGCGGTGAGCAGCTGGCCGGGCCGCATCAGGAACTCCTCGTTGGCGGCGTCGCCGTACAGGTCCCTGCGGGCAGCCAGCGTGAGTGCGGAGACGTCGTCGGGGGCAACCTCGAGCACCGCTCGCCTGCCGTACATCCGGTAGGCGACGAGCACTCCGACGGCGATGACCGACATGGTGATCACCGTCATCACCCATGCGGGGACGACGTGGTGTGCCTCGTGTGCGCCGACCACCGGTTCGAGCCAGTGCTCGAGCGTGCCGCCGATCGCCAGTAGCGCACCGGCGCCGACCGAACCCACCGCGAGCACGATCATCGGCACCGTCATCGACGCCGGCGACTCGTGGGGATGACTGTTGGGCAGCCAACGCTTCTCGCCGAAGAACGTCATCAGCATCACCCGCGTCATGTAGAACGCCGTGATGCCCGCGCCGAGTAGTGCCGCACCGCCGAGCAGGATGCCCTTGACACCGCCGGCACCGAAGGCGGTCTCGATGATGGGGTCCTTCGAGAAGAAGCCCGACAGCGGTGGCACGCCGATGATCGCGAGGTAGCCGAGTCCGAACGTCACGAACGTGATCGGCATGTACTTGCGGAGCCCGCCATAGCGGCGCATGTCCGTCTCGTCGTTCATGCCGTGCATGACCGAGCCCGCGCCGAGGAACAGCCCCGCCTTGAAGAAGCCGTGGGTGAGCAAGTGCATGATCGCGATCGCGTAGCCGGCCGGGCCGAGGCCCGCGGCCAGCACCATGTACCCGATCTGCGACATCGTCGACGCGGCGAGCGCCTTCTTGATGTCGTCCTTCGCGCACCCGATGATCGCGCCGAACAGCAGTGTCACCGCGCCGACCACGACGACGCCGGTGCGGGCCGCGGGCGCCAGGTCGTACACCGGGCCGGACCGCACGATCAGGTACACGCCCGCGGTGACCATGGTGGCGGCGTGGATCAGCGCGGAGACCGGTGTGGGGCCCTCCATCGCGTCGCCCAGCCATGACTGCAGCGGCACCTGCGCGGACTTGCCGCATGCCGCGAGCAGCAGGAGCAGCCCGATGGCGTTGAGTGCGCCCGGCGACAGCTGCCCGGCGGCGTCGAACACGCCTGCGTAGGAGACGGTTCCGAGTTGGGCGAACATCACCATGAGCGCCAGCGCGAGGCCGATGTCGCCGACGCGGTTGACCACGAACGCCTTCTTGGCGGCAGTCGCCGCCGATGGCTTGTGCGACCAGAACCCGATCAGCAGGTACGACGCCAGGCCGACGCCCTCCCACCCGACGTAGAGGCCGAGGTAGTTGTCGGCGAGCACGAGCAGCA
>JAQSXQ010000407.1 GCA_029256565.1 Mycobacterium sp. | reverse complement strand
ACCTCGCCCATCGTGGTCCAGCCAGTCGGCGTCGGCAGCGGGGTGTCCAGGGCGAGCGCCTTGCCCATACCGGGCCGTGCCGCGATCACGATCATCTGCCCCGGGTGCAACCCGTTGGTCAATTCGTCGAGTTCCACGAAGCCGGTCGGCACGCCACGGGAAATCCCACCCTGCGAGGCGATGGCGTCGATCTCGTCCATCGTCGGCTGCAGCAGCTGCTCGAGCGGGACGAATCCGACCCGGCGTACCCGTACTGCACGACCCGCGTACCGGCCTCCACGAGCCGGCGCAGCAGCGCCTTCTCCGCGACGATGCCCGCGTAGTACCCGGCATTGGCCGCAGTCGGCACCGTCGAGATCAGCGTGTGCAGGTAGGGATGTCCACCGACGCGCTTGAGCAGTCCGCGGCGCTCCAGCTCGGCGGCGACCATCACGGCGTCGGCAGGCTCTCCCCTGCCGTAGAGATCGAGGATCGCGTCGTACACGCTCTGGTGCGCGGGCTTGTAGAAGTCGTTGGGCCGGAGCTTCTCCAGCACGTCGGCGATCGCGTCCTTCGACAACAGCATGCCGCCCAGGACAGACTGCTCGGCGGCCATGTCTTGCGGGGGCTGACGCCCGTAGTCCTCGCTGGGCGGTGGCGCCTGCGAATCCGAACGCATGTCCGAACGACCCCGGTCATCGACGACAGCCACTAAGCGTCTACCTCCCCGACTCAGTTGTCGAACCTGTGTTCGACGTCGCTCCCCGCGACCATAGGTCAGCCCGCCGACATCTCGGGCTCGCGGCCCGCATCTGACGTACCGGCGGCTTACGTTAGACGTTGCTGGGGCGCCCGCAAGGTTGTCCTGTTAGCGAAGCTGTGGATGGTGTGGGGATAGGCGTGGACGACCATGTTGAGGGGTTGGGGATAACCTGTGCGCAACTTTGGGCGATTCCGGCATTCCCGCTGATCAAGAGTCTAGGCGGACCTGGAAACACTGTGGATGCGAATTGCCCCGGCGTGTCGCCCTGGGTTGACAGGCCGGGCGTGTTGCGTTTCGTATTCGGGCCGACGAGGTTAACAGCTCGTTGCTTCGCTGTACTGAAATCGGACCGCGAATGTTCGCCCCAGATACAGCAACGCCCGGGTGAAGACTGATCAAGTCTCCACCCGGGCGTATTGACGCTGTCGTTATTACTCGGCGACGACGTTCAGCGTGAGCGCAGCGCTCACCTCGGAGGTCAGCCGCACCGTAACGGGGTGCGAGCCGACCGACTTGATGTGCGCCTTGGGCAGCTGCACGGTGCGCTTGTCGAGGTTCGGGCCGCCGGCCTTCTTGATGGCGGAAACGACCTCGGCCGGGGTGATCGAGCCGAAGAGCTTGCCGCTGTCGCCCGCTGAGCGGACGGTCAGCGTGACCTCGCCCAGCGACTCGATGGCGTTCTTCAGCTCGTTGGCGTGCTCGCGGTCGCGAACCGACTTGACCTCGCGGGCCCGACGGATCTCGGTCGCCTGACGCTCGGCGCCACGCGACGCCGCGATGGCCAGGCCGCGAGGCAGCAGGAAGTTGCGGCCGTAGCCGTCCTTCACCTCGACGGTGTCGCCGGCCGAACCCAAGTGGTCGACCTCGGCAGTAAGGATGAGTTTCATCGTCGTCTCCCGCTCTACCGCGTCGCCGCGCTGAACGGCAGCAAGGCGACCTCACGGGCGTTCTTCACTGCGATCGCGATGTCGCGCTGGTGCTGCACGCAGTTGCCGGTCACGCGACGGGCACGGATCTTGCCGCGCTCGCTGATGTACGTGCGCAGCAGTGCGGTGTCCTTGTAATCGATGTTCTGCGTCTTGCCCTTCTTGGAGCAGAACACGCACTTGCGGGTCTTGACCGGCTTCTCAGGCGCCGGACGACGCTTGGTCGTGGTCTTGGCCATGTCTTTCTCTTTCTTGGTATCGCTAGGTCGGCGTCAGTGTCGTTCGAGACGCCTGGTTCGAATCAGAAGGGCGGTTCGTCGTCGGCGCCGCTGAACGAACCCGATGCCGGGGCGCTGCCCCACGGGTCGTCCTTGGGCGGCTCGGAGGGACGTGAGCCGCCACCTCCGCCGCCACCACTACCGAAGCCGCCTCCGCCGCCACCGCCGCCGCGGCTGGCCTTGTTGACCTTCGCCGTTGCGTACTTCAGCGACGGGCCGATTTCGTCGACTTCGAGTTCGACGACGGTCCGCTTCTCACCCTCGCGGGTTTCGAAGGAACGCTGCTTGAGCCGTCCGGTGACGATCACCCGCGAGCCGCGGGTCAGGCTCTCGGCGACGTTCTCGGCCGCCTCCCGCCAGATGTTGCACCGGAGGAACAGCGCCTCGCCGTCCTTCCATTCACTGGTCTGACGGTCGAACGTACGAGGCGTCGACGCGACCGTGAAGTTCGCGACGGCCGCACCCGACGGGGTGAAGCGCAGTTCGGGGTCGGCGGTCAGGTTTCCGACGACGGTGAGGATGGTGTCACCAGCCACGGTTTCCTCCTGAGGATGTGTTTGTCGGCTCTTCGCGCAAGGTCAGTGCCGGTGGCGTGCTCGATGAAGATCGGTCGGAGGCGAGCCTACGGCCCGACCACGACGAGCACGTCGTTTGGCGACTTAGTGCTTGTCGGTCCGCATCACCTTGGTCCGCAGGACGGACTCGTTCAGGTTCAGCTGGCGGTCCAGTTCGGACACCGTGGCGGGCTCGGCCTTCACGTCGACGATGGCGTAGATGCCCTCGGCGTGCTTGGCGATTTCGTAGGCCAGCCGGCGGCGGCCCCAGATGTCGACCTTGTCCACCGAGCCGCCATCCTTGCGGATGACGTTCAGGAACGTCTCCAACGACGGGGCTACAGTCCGCTCGTCGAGGGTTGGGTCAAGAATGACCATGATTTCGTATGGACGCATGGAAACCTCATCACCTCCTGTGGTCATGTACGGCCACGGACAATCCGTGGCAGGAGTATCGCCTGCGTCGGCAACCTGCCCAGGTTACACAGGAGGCCGCTGACCAGCCAAATCCACGCTGGTCGCAGCGCTAGGACCCACCGACCGGGACGGGCTCGGCCGCGTCGACGTGATCCGCGGGCGGCGCGGTGCGCGCTGACGCGGGCCGCAGCCGGTCGGGCCACCGCGACGGGAACGCGTCCGGTGCACGGTCGAACACGCCGCCGGAGGGATCGTCGATGCGGCCGCGCCACCGGACCAGGTCCTCCTCCGGCCGGTAGATCTGCCGGATCACCAACGCGCACAGGGCGATCACCGCGACGTCGCGCAACAGGACCGTCGTCGTGAACACCTCCTGCGGTAGGCCCATGTTCTGCTCCCCGTAGAGGAACAGCATCCGCGGGATCCACACCAGGGCGTCGATCGTCATCCACGCCAACAAGATTCGACGATGCGGGAGAGCCAGCGCGGCCAGCGGCACCAGCCACAGTGAGTACTGCGGGCTCCACACCTTGTTCGTCAGCAGGAACGCCGCCACCACGAGGAAGGCCAGCTGCGCGAGACGCGGACGCTGCTTCGCCGTCAGGCCGACGTAGGCGATCCCCGCGCAGCAGATGGCGAACAGCACCGCCGTCACGCCGTTGAGCACGGTCGGCGGCTCCCAGAAGCCCAGGCCGGGATCGAAGCCACGCCACCCGGTGAACGACTTGATCACGTTGTAGATCGAGTCCATGTCGTCGCCGCGACGGGTGTTGAGCCGGAAGAACTCCGACCACCCCCTGGGGAACAGCACCATGATCGGCAGGTTCACCACCAGCCACGTCACGACCGTCGCGAGCACCGTCTTGCCGACGTCGCGCATCCGGCCCGACCGGACTCCGAGGATCACCAACGGCAGCAGGAGCAGC
>JAQSXQ010000406.1 GCA_029256565.1 Mycobacterium sp. | reverse complement strand
TTCAACGCCGACTTCGACGGTGACCAGATGGCCGTGCACCTTCCGCTGTCGGCGGAGGCGCAGGCCGAGGCACGCATCCTGATGCTGTCGTCGAACAACATCCTGTCGCCGGCGTCGGGCAAGCCGCTCGCCATGCCGCGTCTGGACATGGTGACCGGGCTGTACTTCCTGACCACCGAGATCCCCGGCGACCTGGGCGAGTACACGCCCGCCGCCAAGGATCAGCCGGAGACGGGTGTCTACAGCACGGCCGCCGAGGCACAGATGGCCGTCGACCGCGGCATGCTGTCGGTCCGGGCCAAGATCAAGGTTCGGCTGACGCACCTGCGTCCGCCTGCCGACATCGAGGCGCAGCTGTTCCCCGAGGGCTGGAAGCTCGGCGACGCGTGGATCGCGTCGACGACGCTGGGCCGCGTGCTGTTCAACGAGCTGCTCCCCAGGGGCTACGCGTTCGTCGACGAGCAGATGCACAAGAAGGTCCAGGCCAGGATCATCAACGACCTGGCCGAGCGCTACCCGATGATCGTGGTGGCGCAGACCGTCGACAAGCTCAAGGACGCCGGCTTCCACTGGGCCACCCGCTCGGGAGTCACCGTGTCGATGGCGGACGTGTTGGTGCCGCCGGACAAGGAAGGCATCCTCGAGCGTCACGAGGCCGAGGCAGACCGCATCGAGAAGCAGTACCAGCGCGGCGGTCTGAACAAGGAAGAGCGCAACGGCGAGCTGGTGAAGATCTGGCAGCAGGCCACCGAAGAGGTCGGCAAGGCGCTGGAGGAGTACTACCCCGAGGACAACCCGATCATCACGATCGTGAAGTCCGGTGCCACGGGCAACCTGACCCAGACCCGCACGCTCGCGGGCATGAAGGGTCTGGTGACCAACCCGAAGGGTGAGTTCATCCCGCGTCCGATCAAGTCCTCGTTCCGCGAGGGCCTGACCGTGCTCGAGTACTTCATCAACACGCACGGCGCCCGTAAGGGCCTGGCGGACACGGCTCTTCGTACCGCTGACTCGGGTTACCTGACCCGTCGTCTGGTGGACGTCAGCCAGGACGTCATCGTCCGCGAGCACGACTGCGACACCGAGCGCGGCATCAACGTCGTGCTCGCCGAGCCCGACGCCAACGGTGCCCTCATCCGGGACCCGCACGTCGAGACCGCGGCGTTCGCACGCACGCTCGCCAGTGACGCCGTCGACTCGAACGGCAACGTGATCATCCAGCGTGGCCACGACCTTGGCGATCCGGCGATCGACGCACTGCTCGCCGCCGGCATCAACTCGGTTCGCGTGCGCTCGGTCCTGACGTGCGCGAGCGCGTCCGGCGTGTGCGCCATGTGCTACGGCCGTTCGATGGCGACGGGCAAGCTCGTCGACATCGGCGAGGCGGTCGGCATCGTTGCGGCGCAGTCGATCGGTGAGCCCGGCACGCAGCTGACGATGCGTACCTTCCACCAGGGTGGCGTCACCGGTGGCGCCGACATCGTCGGTGGTCTGCCCCGCGTCCAGGAACTGTTCGAGGCCCGCGTGCCGCGCAACACTGCGCCGATCGCGGACCTGTCCGGACGGGTTCGCCTGGAGGAGACCGAGAAGTTCTACAAGATCACGATCGTGCCGGACGACGGCAGCGAAGAAGTGGTCTACGACAAGATCTCGCGTCGCCAGCGGCTGAAGTCCTTCAAGCACGAGGACGGCGAGGAGCGGTTGCTCTCCGACGGCGATCACGTCGAGGTCGGTCAGCAGCTCATGGAGGGTTCGGCCAACCCGCACGAGGTTCTCCGCGTGCAGGGTCAGCGGAGCGTTCAGCAGCACCTCGTCAACGAGGTGCAGGACGTCTACCGCGCCCAGGGTGTGTCGATCCACGACAAGCACATCGAGGTGATCGTGCGGCAGATGCTGCGCCGCGTCACGATCATCGATTCGGGTGCTACCGAGTTCCTGCCCGGTTCACTGACCGAGCGTGCGGAATTCGAGTCGGCGAACCGTCGCGTCGTGGCCGAGGGCAACGAGCCCGCGGCCGGACGTCCGGTGCTCATGGGCATCACGAAGGCATCGCTGGCCACCGATTCGTGGCTGTCGGCGGCGTCGTTCCAGGAGACCACTCGCGTGCTCACCGATGCGGCGATCAACTGCCGCAGCGACAAGCTGCAGGGTCTGAAGGAGAACGTGATCATCGGTAAGTTGATCCCGGCCGGTACCGGCATCGCCCGTTACCGCGACATCCAGGTGCAGCCGACCGAGGAAGCTCGGGCTGCTGCGTACACGATCCCGTCCTACGAGGATCAGTACTACAGCCCGGACTTCGGCCAGAGCTCCGGCCAGGCCGTGCCGCTGGACGACTACGGATTCAGCGACTACCGCTAGTCAGCACGACGGAGAAGCCCCCGCTTTCGAGCGGGGGCTTCTTCGTTTCGGCGAGTGGCCACTTATCGCGCGGGTCTCCGAACTTCGCGCGGGGTAGTGGCCACTCGAGCGCGGAGATGGGTCGACACTCAACGCATGCGGGTGACGTCGCGGGGCTTCGGAATCCACTACACCGTCGACGGCGATGGCCCGCCGGTCGTGCTCCTCGCAGGCACCATGCTCGCGGCCAGGCACTGGGAAATGCTCGGGTACGTGGAAGCACTGGCCCGGGAGTGGCGTGTCATCAACGTCGATCCGCTCGGTCACGGTCACAGCGATGGGCCCCACGACCCCAGCGCCTACACCGCGGCGGGGGTCACCGCGGACATCGTGGCGGTCCTCGACGCCGAGGGCGTGGAGCGGGCGACGGTGTGGGGCTACTCGCGGGGTGGATGGCTCGCGTGCGCCCTGGCAAGCAGGCACCCTGAGCGCGTCGAACGCATCGTGGTCGGCGGCTTCGCCATGCATGCGCACGAGGCCGAGACCAGCCGGATGCTCGTCCCGATGGCCGGCCTCCTCCGCCGCAGCGACTGGGCAGGCGTGTGGCGGGCCTTCGGCGTGACCGATGCCGGACTGCAGCGGACGATCGAGGACGGCAACGATCCGCTGGCGGTGGCCGCGGCCATCGACGGCTCGATGGACCCCACCCGATTCGTCGACCCGACGTCGATCACGTGCTCCGCTCACTACTACGTCGGGTCCGCCGACTGGATCGTGCCGCACGTCGAGGCCGACGTCGCCGCCATCGGCTCATCACTCGACGTCATCAGCGGCCAGACGCACCTCGGGGCGTTCTTCGCCGCAGTGCAGCCGGTGCTGTCGGCTGTGACGTCGCGACTCGTCGGTCGCCCTCTCTAGACTGGCGGCGTGTTGATCGGCTCGCATGTCCGCAACGACGATCCGCTGACCGCCGCAGAGGCGGACGGCGCCGACGTCGTCCAGTTCTTCCTCGGCGACCCGCAGAGCTGGAAGAAGCCCAAGCCGCGCGAGGACGCAGAGGTGCTCAAGGCGTCGACGACACCGCTGTACGTGCACGCGCCGTATCTGATCAACGTGGCGTCGGCCAACAACCGCGTCCGGATCCCGTCGCGCAAGATCCTGCAGGACACCTGCGACGCCGCCGCCGAGGTGGGCGCCACCGCGGTGATCGTGCACGGCGGGCATGCCGACGACAAGGACATGGAGGCCGGCTTCGAGCGGTGGGCCAAGGCGCTCGACCAG
>JAQSXQ010000405.1 GCA_029256565.1 Mycobacterium sp. | reverse complement strand
CTCGATGTGCGCGTTGAGCCTGCCGGTGTTGCGCCACTGCGCCACGAACAGCTTCTGCGACCGCCGTGCGATCGTGCGGGTGGCCCACAGCGACAGCGGTACGACGACCACGGTGATCCCGGTCAGCAGCGGCGAGATGGTGAGCATCATCGCGAGCACCGCGAAGACGGTCAGGATCGACGTCAGGAGTTGGGCGATCGTCATCGACAGCGACGACTGGATGTTGTCGACGTCGTTGGTGACCCGGCTCAGCACCTCGCCGCGCTGCCGGGTGTCGAAGTAGGACAGCGGAAGTCGATGCACCTTGTCCTCGACGTCGGCACGCATCGCGACCATGGTGCGCTGCACGACGACGTTGAGCAGGCGTGCCTGCAGCCAGATCAGCAGGGCGGCAACCAGGTACAGGGCCAGTGCCAGCAGCAGTGTCCGGCCCACGGCATCGAAGTCGACGCCACGGCCGGGTACGACGTCCATGCCGGACAGCAGGTCGGCGAACGTCGTGTCGCCACGCGCCCGCGCCTGCTCGATGGCTTCGGCCTTGCTGAGCCCGGCAGGCAGTTCGCGGCCGATCACGCCGTTGAACAGCAGGTCGGTGGCGTGCCCGAGGATGCGCGGGCCGACGACGCCGAGCGCAATGCCGCCGATCCCGAGCAGCAGCACAGTCGCGGTCAGACCACGCTGCGGCACCAGGCGCCGCAGCAGGCGCGTTGCGCTGCCCTTGAAGTCGCGGGTGCGCTCGGCAGGCGGCTCCGTCATGGGCCGGAGGGGCCGGGTCACCGGGTCACGCTCTGGGAGTCCGCGAACTCCGCGTACGGCGGACAGTCCTGCAGCAGCGAGGCGTGCGAGCCGACGCCGACGACCATGCCGTCGTCGACGACGACGATCTGGTCGGCCTCGGCGATCGTCGAGATGCGTTGCGACACGACGATCACCGTCGCCCCGGCCGAGACGTCGCGCAGCGCGGCGCGCACCCGCGCGTCGGTGCGCACGTCGAGGGCGGAGAACGCGTCGTCGAACAGGTAGACCGACGGCCGCCGAATGACCGCCCGCGCGATGGCGATTCGCTGCCGCTGCCCGCCGGACAGGTTGGCGCCGCCCTGGGCGACGGGCATAGCCAGGCCGTCGGGGTGCGCCGAGACGAAGTCGTCGGCCGCTGCGACGCGCAGCGCCGCCCACATCTCCTCGTCGGTCGCGCCGTCCCTGCCGTAGCGCAGGTTGTCGGCGACGGTTCCTGAGAACAGGTAGCCGCGCTGGGGCACCAGCCCGATCTCGGACCACAGCACCTCGGTGTCGTACTCGCGGACGTCGACGCCGTCGAACCGCACCGCGCCGTCGGTGACGTCGTAGAGCCGGCAGATCAGCGACAGCAGCGTCGACTTGCCCGCGCCCGTCGATCCGACCACGGCGGTGGTGGTGCCCGGCCGTGCGGTGAACGAGACGTCCTGCACCACGGGCTGTTCCGCACCGGGGTGGCGGAACGTCACGCCGTCGAGGACGATCTCGCCGGCGCGCGTCGACGGCGCGCGCGGGTGCTCCGGGCTCGCGATGGCCGCCGGTGTGTCGAGTACCTCGCTGATCCGCTCGGCACACACCGAGGCCCGCGGCAGGATGACGAGCACGAAGGTCACCAGCAGCACCGACATCAGGATCTGCATGAAGTAGGACAGGAAGGCGATCAGCGCCCCGACCTGCATCTGACCGGCGTCGATGCGCATGCCGCCGTACCAGATCAGCGCGACGCTGGAGACGTTGATCACCAGCGTCGTCACCGGCAGCATCAGCGCCTGCCACCGGCCCACGGTGAGCGCGGTGTCGGAGAGCGCCTGGTTGGCCGCCGCGAACCGGGCCTTCTCGATCGGCTCACGGGCGAAGGCGCGCACCACCCGCAGGCCCGAGAGCTGCTCGCGCAGAACGCGGTTGATCCCGTCGATCAGACCCTGCATCGACCGGAACAGCGGCAGCAGGCGGGACACGATCCAGTAGTTCGACAGCGCCAGGATCGGCACGCTGACGAGCAGCAACCACGACAGCCCGGCATCGAGGTGCAGCGCCATCGCGATGCCGCCGATGCTCATGATCGGCGCCGTGACGAACATCGTGCAGGTCATCTGGACGAGCACCTGGATCTGCTGGACGTCGTTGGTGGTGCGGGTCAGCAGCGAGGCGGTGCCGAAGCGCGACGTCTCCTCGGCCGAGAGTCCCGTGACGTGGTGGAAGATCGCCGAGCGCAGATCGCGGCCGAAGCCCATGCCTGCCCGCGATCCGAAGAACACCGCCCCGATGGCGCACAGCACCTGCACCCCGGTCACGGCGAGCATCAGCACGCCCAGCTCCACGATGACGCCGGTCTGACCCTGGGCCACGCCGTCGTCGATGATCGCCGCATTGATCGTCGGGAGGTAGAGCGAAGCCAGCGTGCTGATCACCTGCAGGACGGACACGATGACGAGCAGGCCGCGGTACGGCCGCACGTACCGCCGCAGCAGCGCCCAGAGCATCCCGTAACTGTCGCATACGCTCCGGTGGGGTCCCTGATCGCCCATTTCCAGCGCGAAACGCCGAAAAGTGCTGGTCAATCGGTCCGCTGGTGGTTGCGGATCTGCGCTGCCGCTACAGTTGCGGGCGTGATGGGACGACGGGGCGACCACCAGAACGGGACACGTGGCCGACGCGACGTGAAGGCTCCAGTGGTCAAGCTGGCCGCGGGGATCCTCGCGGTCACCTCGGTGCTCTCGGCGTGCTCGGGCTCCGACGATCCCGCGAGCCCCGACGCGCCGTCGGGGCCCGCACCGGCGGCCGGCGTCAAGCATGGGCCGTTCTTCCCGGAGTGCGGCGGGGTCACCGACCAGACCATGGGCGAACTCACCCAGGTGCCCGGTCTGGTCAACACGGCCAAGACGTCGGTCGGCTGTCAGTGGCTTGCCGGCGGCGGCGTGCTCGGCCCGCACTTCTCGTTCTCGTGGTTCCGCGGCAGCCCCATCGGCCGCGAACGCAAGACCGAGGAACTCTCCAGGACCAGCGTCGAGGACATCAACATCGAAGGACACGACGGCTTCATCGCCCTCAACGACGATCCCACGCTGGGCGTGAGCCTGTGCGAGATCGGCATCCAGTTCGACGACGACTTCATCGAATGGTCGATCAGCTTCGCCCAGAAGCCCTTCCCCGACGCGTGCGAGGTCGCCAAGGAAGTCACCCGCCAGTCGATCGTGAACTCGAAGTGAGCGCCCGCATGCCTGTCCGTCGCCTCCTGACGACCATCGGCGCCGTCCTTGCGGCGCTGACGGTGCTGCTCGGCGTGCAGGGCTGCACCCGGTCGGTGGAGGGTGCCGCCGTCCGGGCCGGGTCCGGGGAGAACGCGCGCAACGACGACTCCGAGCGTCAGTACCCGAACCTCCTCAAGGAGTGCGACGTCCTGACCCAGGACATCCTCGCCGAGACCGTTGGCGCGGATCCGCTGGACATCCAGAGCACCTTCGTCGGTGCGGTCTGCCGGTGGCAGGCCCTCAATCCGTCTGGCCTGATCGACATCACCCGCTTCTGGTTCGAGCAGGGCAGCCTCGACAACGAGCGGTCGGTGGCCGAACAGCTGCAGTATCAGATCGAGAGCCGGTCGGTGGC
>JAQSXQ010000404.1 GCA_029256565.1 Mycobacterium sp. | reverse complement strand
TCGTGCACCTTGTCCTCGGCGCGGCCCTTGACGTCCATCTTGTCGGTCAGCGCGGCGACGGTCTCGCCGAGCGCCGCACGGGTCTCCTCGATGTCGGCGCGGATCTCCTCCACGCCGGCGTCGGGCGCCGGTTCGGAGGGGTTGCCCGCACTGCCGCTGGTGTCGGTCATGACGTCGCCGATCCCTTCACTTCTTGGATGTCCTTCTTCACGCTCTCGGTGCTGACCTGCAGCGGCGGCGGCACCCTCTTCGCCTGTGCCTTGCTGATCAGTGCGGCGACCGCGGCGATCACGAACAGGACGACGGCGACGATCAACGCCGAGGCCCAGACCGGGAGCACCAGGGCCAGCCCGGCGATGGCGGCCGTGATGAGCGCGGCAAGGCCGAACACCGCCATCAGGCCGCTGGCACCGATCAAACCGGCGCCGACACCGGCGTGCTTCGCAGATTCCTTCAGTTCAGCTGTGGCCAAACGCATTTCGTCGCGCACCAGACGGGACGTCTGCGCTGACAGGTCGCTGACGAGTTCTGCAATCGGTGCGTCCGACCGAGATCCCGTGTCTCGCGTGCTGCTGGTCATGAGCTCACTCCTCTCGCAGGGTTCATGGCTGGCAGTGCCCCGTGATCACCGGCGCGAAACGTCACCGCCGCGAAACGTCGAGGTCGACGATCAGCGGGCGGTGATCGGATATCGCCATCTCCGGGGTCGCGGTGTGGCGTGCCACCAGCGTCGGGTCGTCGGTCAGCAGGTGGTCGAGCTGCCGATCGGGCTTGGTCGCGGGGAACGTCGGAGCCGGATCACCGAGCGAGCGCAGGCCCGACCAGCGCCGCGCCGAGTTCGCGTTCAGGTTCAGGTCGCCGGTCAGGATCCGCGGGCCAGGCAGGCCCTTCAGGTCGCGGACGAGCCTGCGCAACTGGCTGCGGTTCCAGCCGGGCACGAACGACAGGTGGGTGTTCGCCACCGTGAGCGTCCCGATCGGGGTGTCGAACCGCCCGATGACCGCGGCGCGGGGTTCCTCGTCCACCACCATCACGCGATTGGGGCCCGGCAGGTACATCGGGAACTTCATCGGGATCCGCGGCAATCGCACCACCTGCCACGACGTCGCCGGGTAACGCGACAGCAGCGCCACCCCGTATGCGGCGGTACCGGGTTGGTGGTCACCGGTGGCCGCCATCCACGTCGCGCCCGGCGTACCGGAGATCGCCGCCACGAACCGGTGGCTGACCGCCCCCATCGCCTCGGCCGCGACGGCCGTCAGGTCGGCCATCCCCGACCGCTCCTGCTCGAAGTCCACCTCCTGCAGCGCCAGCACGTCGGCGTCGATGGTCCGCACGCAGTCGCGCAGGCGGTCGAGGTCTACCCCGTCGCCCACGGTTCGCCCGTGCAAGATGTTGAATGTCGCCATCCGCATGGGGTACTAGGTACCCACCATGACGATTCATCCACCTGCCGAGTGCAGCGCGATACCCGGCAACCACGAAGAGCTGCGCGAAGCGCTGCGCCGCGCAGCGTCCGCGCTCAAGGCCCACGGACCGGAGTTCGCGCTGGCAGGCAGCTATGCGCTGTGGGTGCACGGCGCACCCGAACCCGTCCACGACGTCGATCTGGTGGTCGCGGAGGTCGACGTCGAGGCCGCGGTGTCGACGCTCTCCGACGCCGGATTCGACGTCGAGCGCACACCCGAGGACTGGCTGTTCAAGGGCACGTCGGGGTCGGTGTTCGTCGACGTCCTGCACCGGGTCAACGGCGAGATGGTGACCCACGAGCTGATCGAGTCGGCCGCGCGCCGCGACGTGCTGGCGATCCCGATGCCCGTGCTGGAGCCCACCGTGGTGTTCACCCAGAAGCTGCGGTCGCTGCACGAACACCACTGCAACTTCGCGGCGCTGCTGCCCGCAGCCCGTGCCGTGCGTGAACAGGTCGACTGGTCGACGGTGCGCGAGGCGACGGCCGACAACGACTTCGCTGCCGCATTCCTGTTCCTGACCGACCGGCTCGGCATCAGCGGGTCGGCGAGCGTCACCGAACCGTCAGCCCGGACTCACGAGCCGCCCACCTAGGGTGGGAAGGCGTGGGAACTCCAGGCGGGCGCAACGACGGGTCGACCACCCGGGAGGTAGTCGCCGTCACGGTGGCAGTCGTGCTGGTGGTCGCCGCGTTCGTCGTCCCGCACCTGAACCTGGGCAGCGTCACGCCGCTGATCAACGCGACCCCGGAGCGCTTTCGCGACTTCGCGGGCACCGCACCCATCTTCGGGTGGTGGGATGCGCACGTCGGGTGGGGCACCGTCCCCGCCATCGTCATCGCCGTCGCCGTCGTGCTGGCGGGCCAGAGCGTCGCCGGGCGATTGCCGTGGCGCGCTGTGCCGTTGGTGACGTGGGCGACCGCGGCGGCATGGACGTTCTCGCTGGCCATGATCGACGGCTGGGAGCGCGGGTTCGCGGGCAGGCTCACCGCCCGCCACGAATACCTGCGCCAGGTACCGACCATCGACGACATTCCCGAGACGGTCCGGACGTTCGCGAGCCGCATCCTGGACTACCAGCCCGACTCGTGGATCACCCACGTCTCGGGTCACCCGCCCGGCGCGCTGCTCACCTTCGTGTGGCTGGACCGCATTGGCCTCGGCGGCGGCGGGTGGGCAGGCATGCTGTGCATGCTCGTCGGATCGAGCGCGGCAGCGGCCATCGTCGTGGCCGTACGCGCGCTCGCCGACGAGTCGACTGCACGGCTGGCCGCGCCGTTCCTCGCGGTGGCCCCGACCGCCATCTGGATCGCCGTGTCCGCCGACGGATACTTCGCAGGCGTCGCCGCATGGGGCATCGCGCTGCTGGCACTCGCCGCGCGTGGGACGGCCCGGATTCCCGTGGTGGCCGCCGCCGCCGCGGGCCTCCTGCTCGGGTGGGCGATCTTCCTCAACTACGGTCTCGGCCTCATCGCACTGGTCGCCGTCGCCGTGCTGATCGCAGCGCCGGACCTGCGCTCGGCGCTGCGCGCACTCGTACCCGCCGTCGTCGCCGCGCTGGTGGTCGTTGGGGTGTTCGCCGCGGCCGGCTTCTGGTGGTTCGACGGATATCACCTGGTGCAGGAACGCTATTGGCAGGGCATCGCGCTGGACCGCCCGTTCCAGTACTGGGTGTGGGGCAACCTCGCGGCGGTCGTCTGCGCGGTCGGCCTCGGCACGGTCGCCGGCATCGGCCGGGTGTTCGACGTCTCGGCGATCAAGCGACGGTCCGGCCTGCACCTCGTCGTCATCGGTGCGCTGCTGGCCATCGCGTGCGCGGACCTGAGCATGCTCAGCAAGGCCGAGGTGGAACGGATCTGGCTGCCGTTCACGGTGTGGCTGGTGGCCGCGACGGCCCTGCTGCCCCCGAGATCACACCGATGGTGGTTGGCGCTCAACGTCATCGGGGCGCTGGTGCTCAATCACCTCATCCTGACCAACTGGTAGCAGCAGGCCTCACGCCGCTGCGAGGGTCGCCAAGACTCGAGTGCCGATCGGTTGCACGGCGGAGATGGTCAGGCCGACCTCGTCGGCCAGCTTGCGGGCGCCGTCGAGTCCGACGGTCGCCCACTTGAACCAGGGGCCGATGGTGCGCGACGACTCCAGCCGCACCCAGCGCACCAC
>JAQSXQ010000403.1 GCA_029256565.1 Mycobacterium sp. | reverse complement strand
CGCGGTGAGGGCTCGAAGGGTAAGACGGCCGGTCGCGGTACCAAGGGAACCAAGGCCCGTTACCAGGTCAAGGTCGGCTTCGAGGGTGGGCAGATGCCGTTGCACATGCGCACCCCCAAGCTCCGCGGCTTCAAGAACCCGTTCCGCGTCGAGTACCAGGTCGTGAACCTGGAGAAGCTCGGCGAGCTCTACCCGCAGGGTGGCGGGGGGCGACGTGACCGTCGCCGGCCTCGTGGCCAAGGGCGCCGTCCGCAAGAACGAGAAGGTCAAGGTGCTCGGCACCGGCGACATCTCGGTCGCGCTCACCGTCTCGGTCGACAAGGTCTCCGGCTCCGCTGAGCAGAAGATCGTCGCCGCCGGCGGCACCGTCAACTGACGCCCGAACCCCGAAGGGGCCGGCGGCCTTACGGCCGTCGGCCCCTTCTGGGTTAGTCTGATTTGGTTGCGCCCTGCGGCGCGCCGAGATCGTAGCGCCATCGCGCGGGTTTTCCGCACGCCCGACCTGAGGCGGAAGATCGCCTTCACGCTGGGCATCATCGCCATCTACCGGCTCGGTGCCCACGTCCCGACGCCGTTCGTCGACTTCCCCAACGTTCAGCAGTGTCTGAGCGACTCGGGAAGCACCGAAGGACTGCTGTCGCTGGTCAACCTGTTCTCGGGCGGCGCTCTGCTGCAGCTGTCGATCTTCGCGCTCGGCGTCATGCCGTACATCACGGCCACGATCATCGTGCAGCTGCTGCGCGTGGTGATCCCGCACTTCGAGACGCTCTACAAGGAGGGTCAAGCGGGCCAGGCGAAACTGACGCAGTACACGCGCTACCTGACCATCGCTCTCGCCCTGCTGCAGTCGACCACTCTGGTCACCGTCGCGCGGTCGGGTCAGCTGTTCGGCTCCGCCGGGATCCCCGAGTGCCAGCAGCTGCTGACGAACGACATCTGGTGGGCTCAGCTGCTGATGATCATCACGCTCACCGCCGGAACGGGCCTCGTGATGTGGTTCGCCGAGCTGGTCACCGAGCGAGGCGTCGGCAACGGCATGTCCATCCTCATCTTCACCTCGATCGCCGCGACGTTCCCCGGCGCGATGATCTCCATCCTCAACTCGCGCGGCGTCGAGGTCTTCCTCCTGGTTCTGGCCGTCGGCATCCTCGTCGTCGCCCTGGTGGTCTTCGTCGAGCAGTCGCAGCGTCGCATCCCGGTGCAGTACGCGAAGCGTATGGTGGGTCGCCGCACCTACGGCGGCACGAACACCTACATCCCGATCAAGGTCAACATGGCGGGCGTGGTGCCGGTCATCTTCGCCTCGTCGCTGCTGTACATCCCCGCGCTCATCGCGCAGTTCAATCAGCCGCAGGCGGGCCAGGAGCCCGCCCCGTGGGTGACGTGGATCTCGCAGTACCTCACGCGTGGCGACCACCCGCTCTACATGCTGATCTACTTCTTGCTGATCGTGGGCTTCACGTACTTCTACGTGGCGATCACCTTCAACCCGGTCGACGTGGCCGACAACATGAAGAAGTACGGCGGGTTCATCCCCGGCATCCGCGCGGGTCGACCCACCGCCGAGTACCTCGACTACGTGTTGACGCGCATCACGCTGCCCGGATCCATCTACCTGGGTCTGATCGCCTTGCTGCCGCTCGTCGCGCTCGCAACCGTTGGCGCGAACCAGAACTTCCCGTTCGGCGGGGCCTCGATCCTCATCATCGTGGGTGTCGGTCTCGAGACGGTGAAGCAGATCGACGCGCAGCTCCAGCAGCGTCACTACGAAGGGCTCCTCCGATGACGGCGCGTCTGTTGATCGTCGGCCCGCAAGGGTCGGGCAAGGGGACGCAGGGCGTCCGTATCGCCGAGGCGCTCGGCATCCCCGTCGTCTCGACCGGCGATGTCTTCCGCGCGAACGTCGCGCAGGGCACCGAGCTCGGCAAGCAGGTGACGTCGATCATCGACGCCGGCGATCTCGTCCCCGACGAGCTCACCAGCGCGGTGGTCCGTGACCGCCTGTCTCAGGACGACGCGAGCGAGGGCTTCCTGCTCGACGGCTACCCGCGCAACCTCGCGCAGGTCATGCATCTCGACGAGTTCCTCGGCGGACGCGACGAGTCTCTCGATGCGGTGATCGCGCTGATGGTCCCACGTGACGAGTCGCTCGCCCGGCTCACTGCTCGCGCCGCGGAACAGGGTCGTGCCGACGACACCGCCGAGGCCATCGAGACGCGCCTGAGCATCTACGAGCGTGAGACCGCTCCGATCCTCGGCGTGTACGGTACCCGCGGCGTCGTCGATGAGATCGACGGCGTGGGCGGTCTGGACGAGGTGACGGCGCGGATCTTCGCGGCGCTCGACGCCCGCGGCCTTCGCCGTCGTTCGGCTGACTGACAGTGGTCTTCCGTACGTCGATCTACAAGAAGCCCGCGCACCTGCGCGCGATGGTCGAACCCGGACTCATCACCGCGGCGGCGCTCGACGCCGTCCGTGAGCTCATCGAGCCGGGCGTGACCACCCTCGCCCTCGACGAGGCGGCCGCGCGCGTGATCTCCGCGCGTGGCGCCGAGTCCAATTTCCAGATGGTGCGGGGATACCGTCACACCATCTGCGCCTCGGTCAATGAGCAGGTGGTGCACGGTATCCCGAATGATCGTCCCCTGCAGGCCGGCGACATCCTGTCGATCGACGCCGGGGCGCAGTTCCGCGGGTGGAACGGCGATTCCGCCTTCACCGTGATCGTGCCCGGGGACGCCCCGGAGGAGCTCGTGGCGCCGCGGCGACGACTCTCCGAGGTGACCGAGGGGTCGCTGTGGGCGGGGATCGCAGCCTTGAGTCGCGCCTCGCACCTCGCCGAGGTCGGAGCGGCGATCGAGGAGTACATCGACCAGAACGCGCCGAGCGGTGGCTATGGCATCCTCCGGGATTACGTCGGACACGGCATCGGTCGGAAGATGCACGAGTCGCCCAGCGTCTTCAACTACGCCGTCGCCGATCGCGGGCCGGAGGTCCGCCCGGGTCTCGCCGTCGCGATCGAGCCCATGGTGGTCATCGGCGATCAGGCGACCGAGGTCGAGGACGACGGGTGGACCGTGTCCACGATCGATGGCACAGCCGGCTCCCATTGGGAACATAGCGTGGCCGTGCACGATGGAGGCATCTGGGTTCTCACCGCCCCCGACGGTGGTGCAGAGAAACTGGCGCCCTTCGGTGTGGTGCCGAAGGAGATCGATTCATGATGATGGCGGCTGCACGTAAGGCCACGAACTGGTTCGCGATCGGCATCACCGCCGCGGCGGTCGTGATCGTCCTGGTGATCGGCGGTGTCGTGTGGTTCGCCAACAGCCAGGCGACGTCGGCCGGCACCCTGCCGGAGTCATCCGCCGTCAACACCGACACCGGCGCGATCGCCGTCGGCTCGGGACCGAAGAGCGTCGACACCTACGTCGACTTCATGTGTCCGATCTGCAATTCGTTCGAGCAGGTGTACGGGTCGACTCTCCAGCAGCTGGCCGACGACGGCACGATCACCCTGAACATCCACCCGATCTCGATCCTGGATGCGCAGTCTCAGGGCACGTTGTATTCGACTCGGGCTGCGAGCGCCGCCTACTGCGTCGCCGTCGACGATCCTGCCAACGTGCCCGCGTTCGTCACGGCGCTCTACGCCCAGCAGCCGAAGGAGCAGACGGCCGGCCTCGACGACGCGACGCTCGCGTCGATCGCCACCACGGCCGGCGCCTCGGATGCCGTGACCTCCTGCATCCAGGACGGCACGTACACGAAGTACGTCACGGCGATGACGCGCAAGACCCCGCTCCAGTCGGGAGCCAGCGGTGTCTCGACTCCCACGATCGTGGTCGACGGCACGGTCCTGACGAACCAGACCGACCTTACCGGTGACCCGCAGAAGGACATCGTCGCCCGCCTGAACGGCTGACGCCTCCTCCGGCGAGTTGCCGGGTCGAGCATTACCACGTATGCTTGATCTTTGGTGCGTTGCGCCTTCATTGGCGTGTCGAAGCACCGAATCCCCATCCACCGCAGACCGGCCGGTCTGCAACTGAGCGTGAGCGAGTTTATGGCGAAGAAAGACGGTGTCATCGAGATCGAGGGCACGGTGT
>JAQSXQ010000402.1 GCA_029256565.1 Mycobacterium sp. | reverse complement strand
GGACCGCTGTGCCATGATGACGTCTGCAAACTGCGGCTTCGGGTGCAGGGAAGGAAGCAACGTGGTCGACCTCTCTCCGTTCACCAGGCCCGTGGGACGGTTGCTGGCAACTGCACAGAACGGGCTCGAGGTGCTTCGCTACGGAGGCCTGGAGACCGGCGCCGTGCCGTCGCCCTTCCAGATCATCGAGAGCGTTCCGATGTACCGCCTGCGTCGGTACTTCCCGCCCGACGTCCGGCCCGGTGCGACACCACCCGGACCGCCGGTCCTGATGGTGCACCCGATGATGATGTCGGCCGACATGTGGGACGTGACTCGTGCCGAGGGTGCCGTCGGCATCCTGCACGCCGCGGGCATCGACCCCTGGGTCATCGACTTCGGATCGCCCGACCAGGTCGAGGGCGGCATGCAGCGCAACCTCGCCGACCACGTAGTCGCGCTCAGCGAGGCCATCGACACCGTCCGCAAGGTCACCGAACGCGACGTCCACCTCGCCGGCTACTCGCAAGGCGGGATGTTCGCGTATCAGACCGCCGCCTACCGGCGTGCGAAGAACCTCGCGAGCATCGTTGCGTTCGGGTCGCCGGTCGACACCCTGGCCGGTCTGCCGCTGAACCTCCCGGCGAACTTCGGCGCGGCGGCGGCCGACTTCATGGCCGACCACGTGTTCAGCCGCATCGACATCCCGGGCTGGTTGGCCCGCACCGGCTTTCAGATGCTCGACCCGATCAAGACCGCTCAGGCGCGCATCGACTTCCTGCTGCAGCTGCACGACCGCGAGGCACTGCTCCCACGCGAACAGCAGCGCCGGTTCCTGTCGAACGAGGGCTGGATCGCGTGGTCCGGCCCGGCCATTGCCGAACTGCTCAAGCAGTTCATCGCCCACAACCGGATGATGAGCGGGGGTTTCGCGATCCGCGGCGACCTGGTCACGCTGTCCGACATCGACTGCCCGATCCTCTCGTCGTCGGAAGCAAGGCCGCCACGCAGACGTGGCCGACGGTGGCGAGCTGGGTGAAGTGGCTCGAGGGCGAGGGCGACCTGTCCGCCGACGTCGTCCCGATGGCACTGCGTCCCGCCGAGCCCGATGAGAGCGGCGTGCCGTTCGCGTCCCGGGTCGCCCACGGTGCCGCCGCCGCCACCGAGGTCACGTTCGGCATCGCGCGGTCCGCGGCGGGCGCCCTGGTGTCGGCCAACAAGTCGGCGCGTGCGCTCGTCGTGGAGACCGCGAGGACGCTGCCGAGGCTCACGCGTCTGGGACAGATCAACGACCACACCCGCATCTCCCTCGGCCGGATCATGAGCGAGCAGGCCAGCGCGACGCCCGAGGGCGAATTCCTGCTCTTCGACGGCCGCGTGCACACCTACGAGGCCGTCGACCGCCGCATCAACAACGTGGTGCGCGGCCTCATCGACGTCGGGGTGCGGCAGGGCGCGCGCGTCGGCGTGCTGATGGAGACCCGGCCCAGCGCGCTGGTGGCCATCGCGGCCCTGTCGCGTCTCGGGGCCGTCGCCGTGCTGATGCCTGCCGACGCCGACCTGGCGGAGGCGGCCGTGCTCGGCGGCGTCACCGACGTCATCGCCGACCCGAGCAACCTCGACGCCGCGAGCCGTCTCCCACTGCGGGTGCTGGTGCTCGGCGGCGGCGAGAACCGCGACCTCGACATGCACGGCAACGCCAACGTCGTCGACATGGAGCGCATCGATCCCGACGTGGTCGCGCTCCCGGGCTGGTACCGGCCCAACCCCGGCTTCGCCAGGGATCTGGCGTACGTCGCGTTCGCCACCGTCGGCGGCAAGCTCGTCGCCCGCCAGATCACCAACTTCCGGTGGGCACTGTCGGCGTTCGGCACCGCATCGGCGGCGAACCTCGGCAGAGGCGACACCGTGTACTGCCTGACGCCGCTGCACCACCAGTCGGGGCTGCTGGTGAGCCTGGGCGGTGCGGTGGTCGGCGGCACCCGGATCGCCCTGTCGCGGGGCCTGCGCCCTGACCGCTTCGTTCACGAACTGCGCCAGTACGGCGTCACCGTCGTCTCCTACACGTGGGCCATGCTGCGCGAGGTCATCGACGACCCGTCGTTCGCGCTGCACGGCAACCACCCGGTGCGCCTGTTCATCGGCTCGGGCATGCCGACGGGCCTGTGGGAGCGGGTCGAGGAGGAATTCGCGCCCGCGCACGTCGTCGAGTTCTTCGCGACGACCGACGGGCAGGCCGTGCTGGCCAACGTCTCCGGCGCGAAGGTCGGCAGCGCAGGCAGGCCGCTGCCCGGCGGCGGCCGCATCGAGCTGGCCGCCTACGACGTCGACGACGACCTCATCCTCGAAGACGAACGCGGCTTCGTGGCGCTGGCAGGCCCGAACGAGGTGGGCGTGCTGCTGGCCCACCCGCGTGGTCCGATCGACCCGACGGCATCGGTGAAGCGCGGGGTCTTCGCGCCCGCGGACACCTGGGTGTCGACCGAGTACCTGTTCCGGCGTGACGACGACGGCGACTTCTGGGCCGTCGACAACCGGGGGAGCGTCATCCGCACCGCACGGGGACCGGTGTTCAGCGCCGCGGTGAACGACGCGGTCGGGCGGATCGGCGCCGTCGACCTCGCGGTCACCTATCGGGTGGAGGTCGACGGGCGGGCAGTGGCCGTCACGGCACTCACGCTCGCGCCCGGCGGGAGCGTGCCGACCGCCGACCTGAACGAGGCGCTCGCCGCGCTTCCCGTTGGCGTGCATCCCGACCTCGTGCACGTCGTACCGGACATGAAGCTCAGCGCGTCCTACCGCCCGCTGCTCGGACCGCTGCGTGCCGGAGGTATTCCGAAGGCGTCGCGTAACGCCTGGTATCGCGACGACGAAACAGGGGTGTACAAGCGGTTCACGGCCGCGGTTCGTGCCGAATTGCTTGGCGAGGATTCGGCCAGTTGAGGTCGTGCGTCACATTGGTCACACTGTTAGGCTCCGGCTGGCGGCAGGCGTCGCATGGCCGCGCGTACCGCTCGAAACGGGCATGGAGGATTCGATGACATCGCAGACCAGCAGTTCGACCGGCTGGCGTCGCGCCGCGACGGGCGTGGTGGCCAGCGGCCTGGTGGTCGGCATGTTGGCGACGGCGCCCACTGCGCTGTCCGAGCCGGCACCCGTCGACCCCGCCAACCCGGCGACCCCCGCAGCGGCCGCACCGGGTAGCCCCATCACGGCCGGTGGCGCCGAGGCTCCCGAGGCAGTGGCCAACGATGCCGCGGCAGGCGACAAGGCGCTCGCGGAGATCGCGGCGCAGTACGACACCGGTAACGGTGGCGGACAGATCGCCAAGCTGATCCACAGCGTGATGCTGCTCCGTTCGCAGGGCTTCTACCCGTCCAAGGGCAACGTGATCGCTCTGCAGGAGGGTCTCGCCAAGCGGCCGAATCAGGTTCCGCTTCGCGAAGCGCTCGAGCAGACGTTGTCGTTCCAGCGCCGGAACATGCAGCGCGGCATGGCGCAGCAGGAAGCGCAGTCGAACGGCGGCGGCATCAACCAGATTCCGCCGCGGAATCCCGGGCCGATCCCGGGTGACAACGACGACGACGATGACGGCGGCATCTCCATCGGCCCGTTCGGCTGATCCGATGCTCGACCAGCGTCTGCTCGACATCCTCGTCTGCCCCGAGGACCGTGGCCCGTTGCTGTTCATCTCCGGCGAACGCGACACCCTCTACAACCCGCGGTTGCGTCGCGCCTACCGGGTCGAGGACGACGTACCGGTACTGCTCGTCGACGAAGCGGAGACCATCTCCGACGACGCCGAGCACGCCCGACTGCTCGAACTCGCGGGAAGCTAGCCCAACCCCGGCAGGTCGCCGGTCAGGTAGTGCTGCAGATTCGGCGCGATCGTCTCCGCGATCTGCTCGACCGGCAGCGATGCGAACGGCTCGAGTTCCAAGATGTATCGCGCCATGACGACGCCGACGAGTTGAGACGCGACGAACTGCACGCGGACCCGGCCCGATCCGGGCGGGTCGTCGACGCGCCGCCCGACTTCCGCCGAGACGACCTCCTGCAGGAACGACCGCACGAGGCTGACGTCTTCCCCGGACAGCAGCGACCGCAGCGTCGCGATGAAGCCGGAACCCAGTTCGGAGTCCCACAGCGGAAGCAGTAGTGCGGGCAGCTTCCAACCGAGTTCCGCCACGGGTGTCTCGCGCATCGGTCCGAGGACCTGCATGGGGTCGATCGGGATGTGGATGGCCGCGGCGAACAGCTGCTGCTTCGTGCCGAAGTAGTGGTGGACGAGCGCCGCGTCGACTCCGGCGGCGCTGGCGATGGACCTGACCGACGTTCGATCGAAGCCGTTGCGGGCGAACATTTCTCGAGCGTTGAGGAGAATCCTCTCGCGGGTGTCGGACTGGCCCCGCGGACGTCCGGGCCGCTTGCTCACGGAGTCCTTCGTCGCAATGTGGCAGCTGCCAGACCCAGGGCGACGACGGCGAAGCCGACGACTACCGCGATGTCACGTGCGGCCGTCGCGGTGAGGTCGGGGTGCGCGCCCACCTCGCGCAGCGCTTCGAGCGCATAGCTCGCGGGGAGTGCGTTGCTGATCCACTGCAGCCATTCGGGTAGCGCCTCGCGGGGAACGAT
>JAQSXQ010000401.1 GCA_029256565.1 Mycobacterium sp. | reverse complement strand
TCCTAGTCCTTGATGGCGGTCAGGTAGCCGCCGCCCATCGACGCCAGCTCGTCGTCGGGCAGTTCGAAGCCGTTCGCGGCGAACGCCGCGCGGGTCGGGCGGACGTCGACGCGCCAGCCGCGCTCCGACAGGTAATCGGCCGCACTGTTGCGCTCGCCCAGATAGAACAGTTCGGCGAGGTTGATGTTGGATCCCACCCGCTGGGAGCGCTCGGTGAGCTTCTGTGCCCAGTCCGCGGGCAGCGACGTCATGTCCATGTGTTCGGTGGCCAGCCGGCTGCCAGGCGCCGACAGGGCGGTGATCTCGTCGAACAACCGGTCCTGCGCCTCCGGGGGCAGGTACACCAGCAGACCTTCAGCGATCCACGCCGTGGGCGCAGCCGGGTCGAAGCCTGCGGCCCGCAGGGCGGCGGGCCAGTCGTCGCGCAGGTCGATCGACACGGTGCGACGGTCGGCGGATGGTCGGGCCCCCAGGTCGGACAGCGTGCGGGTCTTGAACTCGATGACCTCGGGTTGGTCGACCTCGAACACCACCGTGCCGTCCGGCCACGGGAGGCGATAGGCCCGGGTGTCGAGACCCGAGGCCAGGATGACGGCTTGAGCGACGCCGTCGCGCGACGCGTTGAGGAAGAGGTCGTCGAAGAAGCGGGTGCGCACGGCGATCTGTTCGTTCATCGTCCGGCGGTTGAGCAGTGGATCGCCCTCGCCGGCGTCGACGTCGCCCTCGACCAGCGCGATGAAGTGGTCGATGCCGACGGCCCGGACCAGCGGCTCGGCCCACGGGTCGTCGAGCAGCGCATCGGGGCCGCGGGACGCGGCGGCGCGGGAGGCGGCCACTGCCGTCGCGGTGGCGCCGACGCTGGACGCGAGGTCCCAGGTGTCTCCGTCGAATCTGGTGTCCGTCATGAAAGCTCCTAACTCTTGATGGCGGTGATGGATAGCGAGTCCCGCATGGGGGCGAGAAGGTGGGCGACCGCGTCGGCGCGGCCGTAACGGGCGAACATCTCCGAGCGGGAACGGGCGTCCACCTGCCAGCCGTGGCCGGTCAGGTAGTCGGCGACGGGCGTGCGGTCACCGTCGTAGAAGAGACCGCCGAGGTCGACCTCGAAGCCGTGCTGGCGCCACGCCCCGTTGATGGCATCGGCGCGGTCGGCGAGGCTGGAGCCGCCGTCGGGGTGGTACTCGGTCGCGAGCCGACTGCCCGGCGCCGACAGCCCGGTCACGACGTCGAACAGACGGTCCTGGGCTTCGGGCGGCAGGTAGACCAGCAGCCCCTCGGCGATCCATGCCGTCGGCCGCGTCGGGTCGAAGCCGGCGGCCCGCAGTGCCTCGGGCCAGTCGTCGCGCAGGTCGGCGGCGACCGTACGGCGACCACACGTCGGCGTGGCACCGATCCGGGCCATGGTGGCCGACTTGGCCTCGACCACCTTGGGCTGATCGATCTCGTAGACGACGGTGCCCTCGGGCCACTGCAGTCGGTAGGCGCGGGAGTCGAGGCCCGCGGCGAGGATCACCGCCTGCCGCAGCCCGGCATCCCCCGAGGCGGAGAAGAAGTCGTCGAAGAAGCGGGTACGGACGGCCATCACGTCGGTCATCAGCTCGATGGCTCCACCGTCGTCGGCGTCGTCGACGGTGATGACGCCGTCGAGCAGCTTGGTGAAGAACTCGATGCCGACGGCGCGCACCAGGGCCTCGGCGTAGGGATCGTCGATGAGTGCGTCGGGCTGGCGCGAGGCGAGTGCCCTGCCTGCGGCCACCATCGTCGCGGTGGCGCCCACGCTCGAGGCGAGATCCCAACTGTCGTCGTCGCTGCGTGCCACGCTGACCCCCGTCGATTACTTAGCTGACTTAACGAGCTGACCCGACTGTACGCTCGGAAGCTGGGAGTAACCGGTGAGCGCCCCCGGTTCGGTGGATGCAGGCCGGACCGTAGGCAACTGTTACTCTCGTAGACTGTTTGACACGCGACTTCGCAGGCTGTGTGCCTGCGGCAGGATCGCGCCGGACGTAACCCATACGCTGGTCGTACCAGCCCCATTTGCACGCCGCGGCTCGGACTCGGCTGCGCAGGAGGAAGAGTGCTCTCGGCTTTCATCTCGTCGCTGCGGACGGCCGATCTCAGACGCAAGATCCTCTTCACTCTGGGCATCGTCATCCTCTACCGGGCGGGCGCATCGCTGCCGTCGCCAGGCGTGAACTACCCCAACGTCCAGAAGTGCATCGAGCAGGTCAGCGGTGGTGACTCCGCACAGATCTACTCGCTGATCAACCTGTTCTCCGGCGGGGCGCTGCTACAGCTGTCGGTGTTCGCGGTGGGCGTCATGCCCTACATCACCGCGAGCATCATCGTGCAGCTGCTGACCGTGGTCATCCCGCGCTTCGAACAGTTGCGCAAGGAAGGCCAATCCGGCCAGGCCAAGATGACGCAGTACACCCGCTACCTCGCGGTGGCGCTGGCGCTGCTGCAGGGCACGTCCATCGTGGCGCTGGCCGCCAACGGCGGACTGCTGCAGGGCTGCACGCTCGACATCATCCAGGACTCCGACATCTTCACGCTGGTCGTGATCGTGCTGGTCCTGACCGCGGGCGCATCGCTCGTGATGTGGATGGGCGAGCTGGTCACCGAGCGCGGCATCGGCAACGGCATGTCGCTGCTGATCTTCGCCGGCATCGCCGCACGCATCCCGGCAGAGGGCCAGACCATCCTCGAGGGCCGCGGTGGCGTGGTCTTCGCCCTGGTCTGCCTCGCCGCACTGCTGATCATCATCGCCGTCGTGTTCGTCGAGCAGGGTCAGCGCCGCATCCCGGTGCAGTACGCCAAGCGCATGGTGGGCCGCAAGATGTACGGCGGCACCTCGACGTACCTGCCGCTGAAGGTCAACCAGGCAGGCGTCATCCCGGTCATCTTCGCCTCGTCGCTGATCTACGTGCCTCAGCTGATCACCCAGCTGATCAGCAGCGGCAGCGCCGAAGCCGGCACCGGGTGGTGGGACAAGTTCGTCGCGAACTACCTGACCAACCCCGCCAGCCCCGTGTACATCGCGATCTACTTCGGCCTGATCGTCTTCTTCACCTACTTCTACGTGTCGATCACGTTCAACCCCGACGAACGTGCCGACGAGATGAAGAAGTTCGGCGGCTTCATCCCTGGCATCCGGCCCGGTAGGCCAACGGCTGACTATCTCCGGTACGTCCTGAGCCGCATCACGCTCCCTGGCTCGATCTACCTCGGCGTGGTGGCCGTGCTGCCGAACCTCTTCCTCGAGATGGGCAACTCCGGATCCGTGCAGAACCTGCCGTTCGGCGGTACTGCGGTGCTCATCATGGTCGGCGTCGGTCTGGACACCGTGAAGCAGATCGAGAGCCAGTTGATGCAGCGCAACTACGAAGGGTTCCTCAAGTGAGAATCGTTTTGCTGGGGCCGCCGGGGGCGGGCAAGGGGACGCAGGCCGAGAAGCTCGCCGAGAAGCTCGCGATCCCGCACATCTCGACCGGGGACCTGTTCCGCCACAACATCACGAACGAGACCGAACTGGGCATCGAGGCCAAGAAGTACCTCGACGCCGGTGACCTGGTCCCCGCCACGCTCACCAACGCGCTGGTCGACGACCGGCTCGACGACGCGGACGCCGCCGAGGGCTTCATCCTCGACGGCTACCC
>JAQSXQ010000400.1 GCA_029256565.1 Mycobacterium sp. | reverse complement strand
CCGTGGAAGCCTTCGACGACCTGCGGTCCGGACGTGCCGATGCCCAGCCGGAAGCGTCCGTCGGATACGTAGTCGAGTCCGGCGGCCGTCATCGCCAGCAGCGACGGCGTGCGGCTGTAGATGGGGACGACGCCGGAGCCCAGCTCGATCCTCGAGGTCTTGGCCGCGAGGTAGCCCAGCTGGCTGATGGCGTCGTACGAGTACGCCTCGGCGACGAGCGCGATGTCGACGCCCACCTTCTCCAGCTCGACGACTTGGTCGGCGGCCTCGCGGAAGCCGTCGGCGTAACTGAGGAAGATGCCTGTGCGCATGGAAGATGTATAGCACCAACCGGTTGGTTGGTCGATCCCGTCAGGGCTTGAGGAGGGTGACGACCTTGTTCTCCAGCGCCACCGGGTCGTCCGAGAACGGATCGAGCACCTCGGTGTTCGGGAGGGCGACCTTGGGATCGCTGAACTCCAGGTAGGTCTTGTCGCCGTTGAGTTGGTTCAGCAGGTAACCGGTGAGCAGGGCCCGCACGATCCTGTGCGTCTCCTTGTCCGCACCCGGCAGGCCGACGACCCGGGCGATCCGCCGTCCCTCGATCAACCCACCGGCCTTGACGTTCTTGGCGGCGCGCAGGGTCGAGTCAGGCCACACTCTGGCCAGCTCCGTGGCGTTGGATCGGAGCGACATCGGGTCGCCGGGATCGGCAAGGATCAGGCCGGGCACGCGCAGGTTGCGCGCGGGCTCGATCGTCGGAGGACTCGTCACCGACGGGAACAGCGCGACGACGGCCCGCATCCTGTCCGGCATCCCCGCCGCGGTGAACACCGCCGCCGAACCGCCGAAACCGTGTCCGACCACGCCCAGCTTGCGGGGGTGGACGCTGATCTTGCCGGTGCCCAGCCGCACACCGGAGACGATGTCGAGCGTCGTCCCGAGGTCGAAGGCGAGGTTGAGCACCGACGGCGCGACGCTCCGCTCGGTGTTCGGGGCCGCGGCGACGATGCCCCAGGACGCCAGGTGCTCGAGCAGGCCGTGGTAGCGGTCTGCGGCGGCGAGCCAGTCGTGGCCGAACGCGATGGCCGGCAGGTTCAGCCCCTTCTCGGGGGTGAACACCGACCCGGACAGGCCGGCGAACGCCAGGTCACCGCGCAATACGCGGTGTGGGCCCCGCCGGGTCAAGGAAGCGAACAGCTTCTTGGTCTTGGCCACGCGATGACGTTATCGCAACTCCTCCGACCTGGACCGCACGCAGGTGCGGTCGGGTCGCGAATCGGGTCCGCAGCGGTTCCTGCACTACCCTTGACGCCGTGTGTGGAATCGTCGGCTACGTCGGGCAGCGGCCCGCCCGCGGCATCGTGGTGGACGCCCTGCGCCGCATGGAGTACCGCGGCTACGACTCGTCGGGCGTCGCGCTACTCGATGGTGACGGCGGGCTGACCGTCCGTCGACGTGCCGGCAGGCTGGCCAATCTCGAGGCCGCTCTCGACGAGACCGACGACGGCGTGCTCGCCGGAAGCACCGGCGTCGGCCACACCCGCTGGGCGACGCACGGCCGTCCCACCGACCGCAACGCGCACCCGCATCGCGACACCGCGGGCAAGATCGCCGTCGTCCACAACGGCATCATCGAGAACTTCGCCGCCCTGCGCGCCGAACTCGAGGCCACCGGCGTCGAGTTCGCCAGTGACACCGACACCGAGGTCGCCGTCCACCTCGTCTCCTGGCAGTACCACCACGGTCCCACCGCCGGTGACTTCGTCGGATCCGTGATGGCAGTCCTGCCGCGGCTCGAGGGCCACTTCACGCTGGTCTTCGCCAACGCCGAGGACCCCGGCACCATCGTCGCCGCGCGCCGTTCGACCCCGCTCGTCGTCGGCGTCGGCGACGGCGAGATGTTCATCGGGTCCGACGTCGCGGCGTTCATCGAGCACACCCGCGACGCCGTCGAACTCGGCCAGGACCAGGCCGTGATCCTCACCGCCGACGGCTATCAGATCACCGACTTCCACGGTGTCGATGCCTCCGACCGCGCCCGCCCGTTCCACATCGACTGGGATCTCTCGGCCGCCGAGAAGGGCGGCTACGAGTACTTCATGCTCAAGGAGATCGCCGAGCAGCCGACCGCCGTCGCCGACACCCTGCTCGGGCACTTCGCAGACGGTCGCATCGTGCTCGACGAGCAGCGGCTCTCCGATCAGGAACTCCGCGAGATCGACAAGGTCTTCATCGTCGCCTGCGGCACGGCTTACCACTCCGGTCTGTTGGCCAAGTACGCCATCGAGCACTGGACGCGGTTGCCCGTCGAGGTCGAACTGGCCAGCGAGTTCCGCTACCGCGATCCCGTGCTCGACCGCAGCACGCTGGTGATCGCGATCTCGCAGTCCGGCGAGACCGCGGACACCCTGGAGGCCGTGCGGCACGCCAAGGAGCAGAAGGCCAAGGTGCTGGCGATCTGCAACACCAACGGGTCGCAGATTCCCCGTGAGGCCGACGCCGTGCTCTACACGCGGGCCGGACCGGAGATCGGCGTCGCGTCGACCAAGACGTTCCTCGCGCAGATCGCCGCGAACTACCTCGTCGGCCTCGCCCTCGCCCAGGCGCGGGGTACCAAGTACCCCGACGAGGTCGCCAGGGAGTACCACGAACTCGAGGCGATGCCCGAGCGCGTCGAGCGCGTGCTCGCGTGCATGGAGCCGGTCGCCGAACTCGCGAAGCAGTACGCGATGTCCCCGACGGTGCTGTTCCTGGGTCGCCACGTCGGCTACCCGGTGGCACTCGAGGGCGCGCTGAAGCTCAAGGAGCTGGCGTACATGCACGCCGAGGGCTTCGCGGCCGGTGAACTCAAGCACGGGCCGATCGCGCTGATCGAGGACGGCCTGCCCGTGATCGTCGTGATGCCGTCGCCGAAGAACGCGGCGATGCTGCACAGCAAGCTGCTGAGCAACATCCGCGAGATCCAGGCCCGCGGCGCCGTCACGATCGTGATCGCCGAGGAGGGGGACGACACCGTCCGCCCGTACGCCGACCACCTGATCGAGATGCCCGCCGTCTCAACCCTGTTCCAGCCGCTGCTGTCGACGATCCCGCTGCAGGTGTTCGCCGCCGAGGTGGCCCGTGCCCGCGGTTACGACGTGGACAAGCCGCGCAACCTCGCCAAGTCGGTCACCGTCGAATAGAGCGACGAGACTACGGTTGATGCTCGATTTCCGCAGAGAACCGTCAACAACCGTAGTTTCGACCTCACAGATGTGCTGCGAGGAACGGCCGCATCAACGCCACCACCGCATCGAGCTTGCTCTCGAGCAGAAAGTGGCCGCCGTCGAGCAGGTTGATCTCGGCGTGCGGTAGGTCGCGGCCGAACGCCAGAGCGCCGTCGGGTCCGAAGATCTCGTCTTTGCGGCCCCATACCGCCAGCAGCGGGACTTGGGAGTTCCGGAAGTACTCGTGCACCCGCGGGTACAGCTCGACGTTCGCGATGTAGTCGGCGAACAGCGCCAGTTGCGCGTCGACCCGTTCTCCGGTGGCGGCGACGGCCGCGTGCGCGTTGACCCACGCGTCCGGATCGACGATCGACGGATCCGCGACGCCATGGGTGAACTGCCACACCAGACCGTCCGGGCTGATGAGTTCCCGTAGGGCAGCGGCGTTGGCCTCGGACCGGTCGCGACCGTAG
>JAQSXQ010000399.1 GCA_029256565.1 Mycobacterium sp. | reverse complement strand
GCCGGACGACGACGCCTGGCCGCCCGACGCGCTCGCCGCGGCCGACACCGCCGCGGCCGGCGCGCTGTCCGGGCAGCGCAGGACCATGGCGGCGCACCGTGCGGGCGCCATGATCGCCCAGCCGCTCGTGACCGATGGCGGCGACACGCTCGGCGTCCTGGTGGTGGTGACCGCGCGGGAACCCGGCCCCGGCACGCTCGGCGCGATCGGCGAGGTGGCCCGCTACGCCGCCAGCCAACTGGAACTCGCCGACCTCGACGCATCGCGGGCGCGCCTCGACCGCGCCGAGGTGCTCGCGTTGCGCGCCCAGATCAGCCCGCACTTCATCTACAACGCGCTCAACACGATCGCCTCGTTCGTGCGGACCGACCCCGCCCGCGCCCGCGAGCTGATCCTCGAGTTCGCCGACTTCACCCGTTACTCGTTCCGCGCGGCCGGGCAGTACACCACGCTGTCCGACGAGCTGCGCAACATCGACCGCTACCTCACCCTGGAACGCGCCCGGTTCGGCGATGCGCTCACGGTCAGGCTGCAGGTGGCCCCGGAGATGCTCAACGTCGTGGTGCCGTTCCTGGCCCTGCAACCGTTGGTGGAGAACGCCGTTCGCCACGGGCTGGCCGGCCGCGGGGGTGGGACGGTCGAGATCGTCGCACTCGACGAGGGCACCGACTGCGTCGTGACCGTGGAGGACGACGGCGCGGGCATGGACCCCGAGGCCCTGCGGTCCGGGCCCGCCGACGCCCTGGCCGACGGTGCCGACGCCTCGGCTGGGCATTCGGCACACGTCGGGCTGACCAATGTGGACCATCGCCTGCGCGCGGCGTTCGGAAACGACTACGGTCTGGTGGTCGAGACGGCCATGGGGGCGGGCACCAAGGTCATCATGCGGGTGCCGAAGTTCCGTTCGGGCGTGCGAGCCGGCGGAGGTGCATGACGTGAAGAGCCATCTCGCCGTGCTGGCCGTCGACGACGAGGCACCGGCCCTCGACGAACTGGCCTACCTGCTCGGCGAACACCCGTGCATCGACGAGGTGGTCACGGCGGCCGACGCCACCTCGGCACTGCGCGAACTCAACGCCCGACCGTTCGACGCGGTGTTCCTCGACATCAACATGCCGGGCCTCAGCGGCCTGGAACTGGCAGGCGTGCTGGCCAACTTCTCCGACCGGCCCGCGGTCGTGTTCGTCACCGCGCACGACGACAAGGCTGTCGAGGCGTTCGACGTGGGCGCGGTCGACTACCTGCTCAAGCCGATCCGCCAGAGCCGGCTCGACGAGGCCGTGCGACGCGTGCAGGCCGCCACGACGGAGGCGAGACGCGACACCGGCGACGGCGAGCCGCCCGCCGACCTCGCGGAGGCCGACGCCGACGTCATCCCCGCCGAACTGGGCGGCATCACGCACCTCGTGCCGCGGGACAGCATCGGCTGGGTGGAGGCCGAGGGCGACTACGCGCGACTGCACTCCGCGTCCGGCGCGCACCTGGTCCGCATCCCGCTCAGCACGCTCGAATCCCGTTGGCGGGAGCGGGGTTTCCAGCGCATCCACCGCTCGTACCTGGTGGCGCTGCGACAGGTCACCGGTCTGCGCAGCACCGAGGGCGCGGTGCTGGTCCGGTTGCGCGCCAACGGCGCATCGCCTGCGGTGGAGCTGCCGGTGAGCCGCAGGCAGGCCAAGGAACTGCGCGACCGGTTGGTCCGCGACCCGATGCGCAACCTGCGGCCCGGCGAGCGAAGCGACGGGATGTCGAGCCCCGGCGAGGGGGCCGAGCAGTGACCAGGCCGCACCGCGAGCGGGTCGTGTTGTCCCAGCGGCGCGGCGCGCGGGTGATCAGGACGCGCGTGGAGGTGCAGGAGCAGACGCAGGTCGGCGACGCGCTGGTGCGCGGGCTGGTGCGCGCCCAACTCGGCCTGGCACTGCGCCTGGCGACCGTCGTCGTGTTCACGGTGGCCGCCGTGCCGCTGCTGATCGGCGCGTTCCCCGAACTCTCCGAGATCAGGGTCGGCGGCATCCGGCTGAACTGGCTCGTCCTGGCCGTGCTGGTCTACCCGGTGCTCTACGGCGTGGGCCGCCTGTACGTGCGACTGGCCGAACAGGGTGAGCGCGACTTCGTCCGCGTCGTCGACGGCGAACCGTGACCGGCCCAGGATGACCGGAGCGCCACTGACCGCCGCCGCCCTCTCGATCTCGGCGCTGGCCACCATCGTCATCGGCTTCTACGGAATCAGGCTGTCCCGCACGACGTCCGACTTCCTGGTCGCGTCGCGCAGCATCGGCCCGCAGTGGAACGCCGCCGCAGTGTCGGGCGAGTACCTCTCCGCCGCATCGTTTCTCGGCGTCGCGGGCCTGATCGCGAAGTACGGCGCCGACGCGCTGTGGTACCCGGTCGGCTTCACCGCCGGATACCTCGGCCTGCTGCTGTTCGTGGCCGCGCCGCTGCGGCGCTCCGGGGCCTACACGGTGCCCGACTTCGCGGAGTTCCGCCTCGGCTCGCCGCGGCTGCGCAAGGTCGCGATGCTGGTCGTCGTCGTGGTGTGCGTGTTCTACCTGGTCCCCCAGTACCAGGGCGCAGGCCTGGCGCTGAAGACGCTGCTCGGACTGCCGGTCTGGGTGGGGCCGGTGGCCGTGGGCGCCATCGTGATCGTCAACGTGGTCGGCGGCGGCATGCGCTCGATCACGTTCGTCCAGGCCTTTCAATACTGGCTCAAGCTGACCGCCATCGCGGTCCCCGCGCTGGCACTGCTGATGCTTGTCATGCGGGACGGCACCGATCTCGGCGGGCCGCTGCCCCCGCTGATCGGCGAGCAGACCACCGTCACCGTCGAGACCGACGTCGTGGTCCAGGTGGCAGCGCCCCATGGCATCTCGGTGACCGGAACGGTGAACGGCGCACCGGTCGCCGACGCGCCGTTCACCGCGGCAGGCGAGTACACCTTGCGCGCGGGCACCACGTTGACCCTGGCCGCCGGTTCGGCGACACCGGTGGTCGCCGGGGCGCCCGGCGCAGGGGACGACTGGATGGCCTCGGGCGGCGGCCTCGGCGGTAGTCACCCGACGTATCAGGTGTTGTCGATCATCGTCGCGACGTTCCTGGGCACCATGGGCTTGCCGCACGTGCTGGTGCGGTTCTACACCAACCCCGACGGCAGGGCGGCCCGACGCACAGCGCTGGCCGTCATCGCGCTGCTGTCGCTGTTCTATCTGTTCCCCACGCTGCTCGGGGTGTTCGCGCGCCAGTTCGTGCCGCAGCTGCTCATCACCGGAACGGCCGACGCCGCGGTGCTGCTGCTCCCGAGCGCCGCGGTGGGTGGCGTGGCAGGCGCCGTGCTGGCCGCGCTGGTCGCCGCCGGGGCCATCGCGGCGTTCCTCGCCACGTCGTCGGGCCTGCTGGTCAGCATCGCGGGCGCGCTGTCGACCGACGTCCTGGGTGGGCGGGTCCGCGACTTCCGGATCTCGGCGCTGGTCGGCGGCGTCATCCCCATTCCCCTTGCGCTGCTGGCGTCTTCCCTCGAGTTGTCGCGCAGCGTCGGGCTGGCGTTCGCGGTCGCCGCGTCGACGCTGTGCCCGCTGCTGGTGCTCGGGATCTGGTGGCGCGGGCTGACCGCCGCGGGCGCGGCCGTCGGGCTGGTGGTCGGCGGCATCGCGTCGGGCCTGGCGACGACG
>JAQSXQ010000398.1 GCA_029256565.1 Mycobacterium sp. | reverse complement strand
AGGATCTCGCCGGACCGAACCGAGAACGACACGGGCCGGGAGGCTCCGTCCACCTGCAGGTCCCGCACCTCGAGCACCGCTTCCGCCTTGGGTTCGACGCGAGCGGGGAACAGCGCGTCGAGTTCCCGGCCGATCATCGCGGTGACGATGTCGTCGTCGGTCACGTTGGTGAGCGGCTCGTCCAGGATGAGTCCGCCGTCGCGCAGCACCACCACCCGGTCGGCGATGGCGCGGATCTCGGCCATCTTGTGCGTCGTGTAGACCATGGCGACGCCGTGGTCGCGCAACCGGCGCACGATGCCGTAGAGACCCTCGACCTCGCGTTCGGAGATCGCGGACGTGGGCTCGTCGAGCATGACGACCTGCGCGCCGGTGCGCGCGGCCTTCACGATCTCCACGATCTGGCGCAGCCCGACGGGCAGGCTGCCCATCCGCGCGGTCGGCGAGATGGCGACGTCGAAGGCCGACAGCGTCTCCTTGGCCTCGTCGATCATCGCCTTCCGGTTGAGGAACGGCCCGCGCTTCAGTTCCCGTCCCACGAACAGGTTCTCGTAGACCGTCATGTCCTCGATGGACGCGAGCTCCTGGGGCACGATCGCGACGCCGTGCCGGACGGCGTCACGCGGGTTGCCTGGCGCCAGGTGGGTGCCCTGGACGGTGACGTCACCGGAGTCGGCGCTGTACTGGCCGCTGACGATCTTCATCAGCGTCGACTTGCCCGCACCGTTCTCGCCGGCCAGCGCCGTGACGGTGCCGGGTTCGAGGTTGAGCGTGATGCCGCGCAGAACCGGCACCCCGCCGAAGCTCTTGGTGATGTCCGAACACTCGAGGATGGCTGCCTGCGGTGCGTGCACAGAGGGAGACGCAGCGGTCATGACGAGCTCCCCACCGATGCGGCGCCGACCGACACGGGCTCGCCAGTCCTGCCGACGGACACGACCACCTTGACGTTCTCGGGGTCCGCCGACGCGGCGAATGCCTGCGCGGAGTGCTCGAGGTCGAAACGGGCGCTGATGAACTCGTCGATCGGCACCGTGCCGGAGGCCAGCAGATCGATCGCGGCGAGGAAGTCCTCCCGGACGTACATCAGGTTGCCGATCAGCGACAGTTCGCGGTCCTGGACGAGGTCGAGCCGGACCGGCGTCGCACCGGACGAGACGCCGACGATCATGATCGCACCGCCCTTGTCGACGAGGTCGACGGCCTGGGCCACCGAGCTCTCGATTGCGACGCAGTCGATGACGACGGCGGCCGGTCCCCCGAGCAGGCGATGCGCCGTGTCGACGGCATCGGCGGCGGTCGGATCGAAACTGCCTGCGGCGCCGAGGCGTTCGGCCCGTTCCCGCTTGGATGCCAGCAGGTCGGCGACCACGACGGTGGCCCCGGCCTGACGGGCCGCCAGCAGGGCGAACAGTCCGATCGGTCCGGCGCCGACGACGACGACGGGGCGACCGCGCAGGTCGCCCACCGCCGCCGCGGCACGGCGCACGGCGTGGATCGGCGTGGCGAGCGGCTCGATGAGGATCGCGTGATCGTCGTCGAGGGTGGGGTTCAGCGCAACGACGCGATCGGCGGGAACGGTGAAGCTGTCGGCCAGTGCTCCCGGCGTCTGGCACCCGAGGACCAGCAGCTCGCGGCACACGTTGTACCTGCCCGCTTCGCACTGGGGGCAGTGCCCGCAGGCGAGGTTGGGTTCGACGGCGACGCGGCTGCCGACCCAGGAGTCGTCGACGCCGGATCCGACGGCGTCGACCACGCCCACCACTTCGTGGCCGGGCCGGTAGGGCAGGTCGATGAAGGGATGGTGGCCGCACGCCGCGTGCAGGTCCGACCCGCAGATGCCGACGACCGTGCTGCGCACGCGCACCTCGCCCGCATTCGGTTCGGCTTCCGGCACGGTCTCGATGACCACGTCGTCGAGGGAGTTGACCACGACCCGGCGGATCGGCTCGGCGGCGGTCACCATGCGGTGTACCCACCGTCGGCGACCAGCACGGAACCGGTGATGAACGAGGCCGCGTCGCTGGCGAGGAAGACCACGCTCGGTGCGATCTCCTCGGGCAGGGCGTAGCGCAGTAGAGGCGCGTCGTCGATCCAGTGCTGCTTGAACTCCGGACGGTCGACCGGCGCCATGTCGGTCTTGACGTAACCCGGAGCCAGGGCGTTGACGCGGATGCCGAGCGGACCCCATTCGGCGGCAAGCGATTTCGTGAGGTGATGCACGGCGGCCTTGCTGGCGTTGTAGGCCGGCTGCCACTGCGGGCGGTTCACGATCAGCCCCGACATCGAGCCGATGTTCACGATCGAGCCGGACCCCTGCTCGCGCATGTGCGCACCGACGGCGAGCGAACACGCCCACAGCGCCTTGACGTTGAGGTCGAACACGTCGTCCCACTGCTGCTCGGTGACGTCCCAGGATTCGGCGTGGTAGCAGGTGCCCGCGTTGTTGACGAGGACGTCGATGCGCCCGAGAGCGTCGAGCGCTTCGGCCGTCATCCGGTCGACGTCGGCCTTGGAGGTGATGTCGGCGGTGATCGCGTGCAGGTCGATGCCGGCACCGGAGGCCTCGGCGACGACCTTCTGGTTGCGCTCGGCGTTGCGGCCCGAGAACGCCACGCGGGCGCCGGCCTGGGCCAGTCCCATCGCGAAGGCCTTGCCGAGGCCCTGGTTTCCGCCGGTCACCAGGGCGGTGCGGCCGGTGAGGTCAAAGGGGTTCTGTGTCATCGAGGATTCACAATCGACTTGAGGCTGGCAGGGTCGGTGTCGCTGTCGAGGGCGTCGGCGACGTGTTCGAGGTCGTAGCGTCCGGTCACCATCGAGTCGAGGTCGATCGCCCCGCTGGACACCAGATGGATTGCCGCGGGCCACGTGTCGGTGTAGCGGAACACCCCGGTGAGGGTGATCTCCAGATTGGCGATGTGGCTGACCGGCAGCGCGTACTCGTCGGCGCCCATGCCGACCAGCACGACGTGCCCGGCCGGGCCGACCGCCTTGATGCCGCTGACGACGGCCGCGGGCACTCCGGTGGCATCGACGAAGGCGTCGACCGGTTCGATCGCCGACACGTCGACCGCGGTCGGGTCGAGCACCTCGGTGGCGCCGAATTGCAGCGCCTTCTCGCGACGGGACTCGAGCAGGTCGGTGACGACGATGCGTGACGCACCGAACGCACGGGCGGTCTGCGCGCAGAGCACGCCGATGGGTCCGGCGCCGGCGATCAGGATCGACGAGCCGGGTTCCACTCCTGCCTTGCGCATGGTGGTGATGGCCACCGACAGCGGCTCGAGCAGCGCCGCCGCGTCGTCGGACATGGAATCCGGCACGGGATGGGCGAATTCGGCGTCGATGGTGACGTAGCGGCAGAACGCGCCGTCGATCGGCGGCGTCGCGTAGAACTCCATGTACGGGCAGAGGTTGTAGCGACCCGCGGTGCACTGCTTGCAGCGCCGGCACGGGTGCTGCGGCTCCACGGCGACCCGCTGGCCGACGCGCGTCGGATCGACGCGGTCGCCGACCGCGGCGATGCGCCCCGAGAGTTCGTGGCCGAGGATCATCGGGTCCTCGACGACGAAGTCACCGATCCGGCCGTGCCGGTAGTAGTGCACGTCGGATCCGCAGACGCCGACCGCGGCGACCTCGACGAGGACCTCGTGCGGGCCGGGCGTCGGGACGGGCCGGTC
>JAQSXQ010000397.1 GCA_029256565.1 Mycobacterium sp. | reverse complement strand
AGCGGTCGGCGGACGGCGAGTACTGGATGCGAATCTCGTGTCTGGCCAACGCATCCCAGAAGGGGCGCGTCGTGGGCGTGGGAATCGGCATGGGCCGGCTGGCGGTGCTCATGGGTCAGTCCCCCTCTAGGACGAGAGTGGTTTGCTCGGAGAGGATCCCGCCGTTGCCCGACACGAAGGCGCGGTGGCAGTCGGTGACCTGCGCTCGATCGGCACGTCCCATGATCTGGCGGGTCGCATCGCACACGTGGTGCATGCCGCCCGCCGTACCCGCCTGGCCGTAACCCAGTTGACCGCCAGCGGTGTTCATCGGGAAGTCGCCCCGGAACGTGAGGTCGTGGTCTGCCACGAATCCCAGGCCCTCGCCCTTGCGGCAGAAGCCGGCGTCCTCGAGGCTCAGCAGCGCGGTGATGGTGTAGCAGTCGTAGATCGACGCCATGTCCATGTCCGACGGGCCGAGACCTGCCATCGTGAAGGCACTCTCGGCCGCCTTGATCATCGGCGTCTGCAGCAGGTCCTCGGCGTACGTCGGCGTCTTGTAGGGCACCCGCTCGCCGAATCCCTTGATCCACACCGGCCGATTGCGGCTGCGGCGGGCGACTTCCGGATTCGCGACGAGGACGGCGGCCCCACCGAGAACCGGCATCACGATCTCGAGCATGTGCAGAGGCGATGCGATCACCGGACTGGCCAGCACGTCGTCGATGGTCAGTGGCGTGTCGGCGAAGATCGCCCCGGGCGTGTGATTGGCGTTCACCCGTTGGTCGACGCTGATCTTGGCCATCGCCCGCTCGTCGTAGCCGTGCGTCGCGGCGTAGAGCGTGGCCACCTGGCCGTAGGGGCCGTTCTGGCCGAGATTGCCGTACGGGATCTCGAATTCGGCCTGTGGTGACCCGTACCGGTTGCTCGACGCGCCGAAGTACAGCATGTCCCCGAAGTCGACGGGCTTGTGTTCGCTCACGGGGGTCAGGGGAGTGGCGGGTAGGACGCACAGCACGGCGTTGCAGATTCCCAGTTCGATTGCTGCCGCTGCACGCCACACCATGCCCGAGGCGCTGGCGCCGCCGAGGTCGACGAGTTCGGCGAAGTTCGCCCGGATGCCCAGGTACTCGACGATGGTCGACGGCACGAAGATCTGCGATTCCTGCAGGTGTCCGGTGCAGATGCCGTCGACGTCGGAGGCGTCGAGGCCGGCGTCGGCGAGCGTCGCCGCAGCCAGACGTGCCCACTGCTCGAGGTTGAACTCGAGGGGTCCGGTGGGCCGCTTGGTCGCGGGAAGTTCGGTGAAGCCGACGATCGCGGCCTCGCCACGTAACCCCATACCCGTTGTCCTCCTGCAGAAGTGGTGGCCGGTGTGGCGCTGCTAGCCGTCGTCCCCTGGAAGGATCAGCGACAGCATCGTGTCGAGGCGATCGGCCATGGTTCGGTAGTCGATGTCGCGGGACTGAGCCTGCAGCAGCGCGCCCCAGAACACGGTCTCCACGGTGGCGAGCACCTCGGGCCATGCCCCGGTGCCGAGCGCGGCCGCCACTCGGCGCCGTACCTCCGCTGCGATGCGCGCACGCACGTCGGCGACCGCTGGATCGTCGGTCGACAGCAAGGCGCGCGTGCACGTCCGGGCCAGGCCCGGCCGGTCGGCCAGGATCATCGTGATGGCCCGCAATTGCGCACCCACGCGTGTCTCGACGCGGGCGGATCGGTCGATCACCAGTGGCAGCGTCGAGACGTGGTGCAGGTACAGCTCGGCGAAGACCGCGTCGAGCGAGGGGAAGTGCGCGCGCAGGGCCGTCGGCGCGACGCGAGCACGAGCTGCGAGTGCGGCGACCGAGACGTCCGGATGAGCCGATTCATCGAGCATCGAGGCGGCAGCACCAAGTACGCGCTGCTGCGTGCGTCCGTGGTGGGCGTGTGGGTCCCGTAGGCGGGTGACATGGGTCACCGCTGAACTGGACATGTGTCCAGGTTAGCTGACCTCAGTGGGGTTGGCAATGACCCGCGAAACATCCACGAACAGGACGAAATACCAGCTTGGATGCCTGCGGCCGGCTCACGACACGCGGTCTTTCCACTGTCACCACGGGTCCGAGTCGGACAGGTGTCCAGGGTGATCAGCCCGCCGTTAGCTCCGCGTATCGCACGAGGTGGGAGTCTGTGCTGCCGAACTCGTACTGGACGGCGGTCAGACGCTTGAAGTAGTGGCCGATCGCGAGTTCCTCGGTCATGCCCATCCCGCCGTGCAACTGCACCGCATTCTGTCCGACGAACCGCGCCGCGCGCCCGATGGTGACCTTCGCCGCCGACACGGCCTTCGCCCTCGCGGTCTCGTCGGCCTCGAGGTTGAGAACGGCGAGCAGCACCGCTGCCGCGGCCTGCTCCACCTCCATGTGCATGTCCACCATGCGGTGCTGGAGAACCTGGAAGCCGCCGATCGGCTGCCCGAACTGATGCCGCTGCTTGCTGTATTCGACGGTGTCGGCCAACACCTTCCGCATGCATCCGACCGCTTCGGCGCACACCGCGGCGGCACCTTCGTCGCGCGCCCGCGACAACGACGGCCACGCCGCGCCGTCGTCGCCGAGCAGCGCGTCGGCATCCAGGCGCAGGCCCGAGAACTCGACGTCGGCCGCCCAGCGGTCGTCGACCGTGCGGTAGGCGTGCTGCACGAGGGCAGTGCCCGCAGCCTCGACCTCGACCAGGAACAGCGAGGTGCCCGCCTGCGTGCGTGCCGTCACCAACAGGTGGGTGGCAAGCGGCGCGGAGACGACGACGTGCTTGGTGCCGTGCAGCAGCCAGCCGGTGCCGTCGGTCGTCGCGGCCGTCGTGACACGCGACCAGTCGTCGCCCGACTCCGCTTCCGATGCCGCGAGGGCGACGACGGCGTGCCCCGCGGCGATCCGCTCGAGCAGCTCGGTGGCCCGGGGGCCGCCGGCGCGGCGCAGCAGGCCTGCGGCGACCACCGAGGTGTCGACGTAGGGCTCGACCACCAGCGCGTGGCCGAGTGCCTCGGCGATCACCATCACCTCGACGGCACCGCCTCCGATGCCGCCGACGTCCTCGGGCAGTGCGGCGCCGAGAATGCCGAGGTCCTCGGCGAAGGCACGCCAGATCTCGGGCTGCCAGCCCGCGCCGGTCTTGACGGCGGCCCGGCTCCTGGCGAGGTCGTACCGCGTCGAGAGGAACTTGGTGAGCCCGTCACGCAGCATCTTCTGTTCGTCCGAAAGCGTGAAGTCCACTGGAAGTCCCTACCTAGAGGCCCAAAGCAGTCTTGGCCAGGATGTTGCGTTGAATCTCGTTGCTACCGGCGTAGATCGAGCCCGCACGATCGTTGAAGTAACGTAGCGGCGCGACGGCCTGCCACGGCTCGCCGCTGACGTATCCGTCTGCCGGAGGAGTGAATTCGGCGACCGGGCCACCGGGACGGGTGGCGTGGGGTTGATACGCGCGGCCGCGAGGTCCAGCGGCCTCCATTGCCAGTTCGGTGATCGTCTGACTCAGCTCGGTGCTCAGGATCTTGAGCATCGACGAATCCGTTCCGGGATGTCCGCCACCGGATAGCGCGGCGAGGACCCGGAATTCGAGGATCTCGAGCACGTCGGTGCGGATGCGGGCGTCGGCGAGCTTGCGCGAGAACGACGGGTCGTCGATCAGGCGGCCCCCCGTGGGTCCCGGTTGTGCTGCTGC
>JAQSXQ010000396.1 GCA_029256565.1 Mycobacterium sp. | reverse complement strand
GACCAACCCGGGCCTCACCATGCCCCGCCGCAAACAGACTCGCGCGGAGGATCGCGCCCGACGCATCACCGACGACCGCCGACTGAACGAGGCAGAAGCAGAGCAAGAGGCCGCTAGCTCACGTCCTCCGTGGCATAGCGCTGGAGCGTCGGACCCAGCCACGCCACGAGTTCGGACCGACCCATCGCGGCGACCGGAGGAATGCGCAAGACGAAGCGGCACAGCGCCATTCCCAAGACCTGGGTAGCGATGAGGCCGGCGCGGCGGGGCGCATCGTCGGGCACCAGCTTCGCGATCGCGGGCAGCAGTTGGCCGGCGAAGATGTCCGCCATGCGTTGCGCCGCATCGGCGTTTGTCGTTGCCGACCGCAGCAGCACCACCAGCGCGTCGTCGTCTTCCCAGCGCGCCAGGAAGTGCGACACCATCGCAGCGCCCAGCTCGGACGGCGGCAGCTCCGACAGGTCGGGGAAGCGCAGGTCGAACTCCGCCGCCGCGGCGAACAGCTGCTCCTTGTTGCCGAAGTAGCGCATCACCATCGAGGGGTCGATGTTGGCGTCGGCCGCGATCGCCCGGATGGTCGCCGCCTCGTAGCCAGACTCGGCGAAGCGCTCCCTCGCCGCCGCCAGGATCACGGCCTTCGTCTGATCCGCCTTCGCTCCCATGCCAACGACTGTATGCCAACAGGCGTTGACTTTCCCCGAACCACGGCGCATGCTGAAAAAGTCAACATGCGTTGGCATAGCGGCCAGCAGAGGAGCGACCATGACCGACACGACAGCCCGAGACGCCCACACCACCGACGTCCTCGTCGTCGGCGCCGGCCCCACCGGGCTGACGCTGACCGCCGCACTCCTGAGCCACGGCGTCCGCGTCGTCCTCGTCGACAAGCAAGCCGAAGGCGCCAACACCTCCCGCGCCGCCGGCATCAACGCCCGCACCCTCGAGGTGCTCGAGGGCATCGACGTCACGCGGCGCCTGCTCAAGGAGGGCATCGAAGCCCCGCGCTTCACCATCCGCGACGGCGCCAAGACCCTGCTGACCGTCGACTTCAGCGGCCTCACCACCGACTACCCGTTCACGCTCCTGGCCCCCCAATCCACCACCGAACGCCTCCTGCTCGACCGCGTCCGCGAACTCGGCGGCGACGTCCGCCGCGGCAAGGCCCTCACCTCGCTCACCCAGGACACCGACGGCGTCACGGCGACCTTCGCCGACGGCGAGACCGTCCTGGCGCGCTACGTCGTCGGCGCCGACGGGATGCACAGCACCGTCCGCGAACAGGCCCACATCGGCTTCCGCGGCGGCTCCTACGAACACTCCTTCGTCCTCGCCGACGTCCGCCTCATCGGCGACGCGCCCACCGACGAGGTCCGGCTGTTCTGGGCCGCCGAAGGCCTCACCGTGGTCGCGCCCCTGCCCGACGGGTCGTTCCGAATCGTCGCGCCCGTCGACGACGCCCCCGAGCAGCCATCCCGCGACTTCATCCAGACCCTCCTCGACGCTCGCGGTCCCGGCGGACTGACCGTCACCGACGTCACGTGGGGCTCGCGATTCCGCATCCACCACCGTGTCGCCGATGCCTATCGCGCCGGCCGCATCCTGCTCGCCGGCGACGCCGCTCACGTCCACAGCCCCGCAGGCGGTCAGGGCATGAACCTCGGCATCCAGGACGCCATCGTCCTCGCCGACGCCCTGACCACAGCCGTCACCGGCGACCACGCGCTGCTCGACCGCTACGACGCCGCGAGGCGCCCCATCGCCCACGAGGTCGTGGAGCTGACCGACCGCCTCACCCGGCTCGCCACCCTCCCCCGACCACTGCGTCCACTGCGCAACGTCGCGCTCGGCATCGTCGGCCGCATACCCGCCGCACAGCGGGCGCTGGCGTCCCGGCTGTCGGGTCTCGTCTACCGCTGAGAACCGGGCTGGCAAACTGACACGATGCAAACGATCGAGGCCGACTACCTCGTCGTGGGCGCCGGCGCGATGGGCATGGCGTTCGCCGACACGTTGATCGCCGAGACGGACGCCACCGTCGTCATCGTCGACCGCAACGACCAGCCCGGCGGCCACTGGCTCAGCGCCTACCCCTACGTGCGGCTACACCAGCCGTCGGCCTACTACGGCGTGAACTCCCGCACGCTCGGCACCGACTCCATCGACGCCAGCGGCTGGAACCAGGGTTTCTACGAACTGGCCGGCGGCAGCGAAGTCGTCGCCTACTACGACACCGTCATGCGCCAGCACCTGCTGCCCAGCGGCCGGGTGTCGTACTTCCCGATGAGCGAATTCATCGGCACCGACGACGACGGCGCAGGCCTCGTCCGCACCCTCGGCGGCGAGGACTACCGCGTGGTCGCCCGGCGCAGGATCGTCGACGCCACCTACCTCAGCGTCATCGTGCCGTCGATGCGGCCACCGCTCTACGACGTGTCCCCCGACGTCACCTGCATCCCGCCCAACGGGCTCCCCCGGCGGCCGGTCCACGACCAGTACGTCATCGTCGGCGCGGGCAAGACATCGATGGACACCGGCCTGTGGCTGCTGCGCCACGGCATCACGCCCGACCGCATCACCTGGATCAAGCCCCGCGACTCCTGGCTCCTCGACCGCGCCGCCGTACAACCAGGCCCACAGTTCGCGCGACGCGTGCTCGCCGACTTCTCCGCGCAGTCCCGCGCCATCAAGAAGGCCACCTCGATCGACGACCTCTACCTCCAACTCGAGGCGTTCGGCTGCCTGCTGCGCATCGACCAGACCGTCGAGCCGACGATGTACCGCTGCGCGATCGTCTCCCAGGGCGAGCTGGAGAACCTGCGCCGCATCACCAACGTCGTCCGGATGGGCTACGTCGAGTCGATCGAGCCGGGCCGAATCACGTTGCAGCACGGCAGCATCGACACCGCACCCGACACCCTGTACCTCGACTGCACCGGTGACGGCATCGGGCAGCGCGAGCCCACCGCCGTCTTCTCCCCCGGCGCCATCACGCTGCAGTCCGTACGTACGTGCCAGCCCGCGTTCAGTGCTGCCGTCATCGCCCGCGTCGAATCGATGGACGCCGACGACGACGTGAAGAACGACTACTGCGAGCCCGTACCGCATCCCACGAAGCCGATCGACTGGATCACCATGACGGTCGCCTTCAACCACAACCAGCTGCGCTGGTTCACCGACCCCGATCTGATGCACTGGCTCAACCGCGCCCGCCTCAATGCCGTCAGCCACATGCAGACCGACGACGAGGACGCCCGCAAGGGCGCGGAGATGATCGGGCCGCGTCTGAAGGCCGCCAACGAGAAACTGGCCGAACTGCTCGCCGAGGTCGAGCTATCCGTCTGAGAGACCCAGCATCTCGACGCTGCGCTCACGCATCTCGACCTTGCGGACCTTGCCGGTGACCGTCATCGGAAACTCGTCGACCAGTTGCACGTAACGCGGGATCTTGTAGTGCGCCAACCGGCCCTCGGCGAATGCGCGCACCCCTTCGACATCCAGTGGCGTCGTGCCCGGCTTCATCCGGATCCACGCGCAGATCTCCTCGCCGTACTTCGCGTCGGGCACGCCGATCACCTGAGCGTCCTCGATGTCGGGATGGGTGTAGAGGAACTCCTCGATCTCCCGCGGGTACACGTTCTCACCGCCGCGGATCACCATGTCCTTGATGCGGCCGACGACGTTGCAGTACCCGTCCTCG
>JAQSXQ010000395.1 GCA_029256565.1 Mycobacterium sp. | reverse complement strand
TCCGGTTTCCACTCGCTGATCTCCTCGGGCACCACGCCGAAGCTGCTCGAGAAGGAAAGCCAGATGCGGCTGATCGGCTACGGCGGCATGCTGACCGAATCGTTCGTGGCGATCATGGCGCTCATCACCGCTGCCATCCTCAACCAGCACCTGTACTTCACGATGAACGCGCCTGCCGCCTCCACCGGCACCACCGCGCAGACCGCCGCCGACTACGTCAACGGCCTCGGCCTGTCCGGCCCTCCGATCACCGGAGCCGAGATCGACGCGGCTGCCGAGAGCGTCGGCGAGGAGTCCATCGTCTCCCGGACGGGCGGCGCACCAACGCTGGCCTTCGGCATGTCCGAGGTTCTGCACCAGGTGTTCGGCGGTGAGGCGCTCAAGGCGTTCTGGTACCACTTCGCGATCATGTTCGAGGCGTTGTTCATCCTCACCACGGTCGACGCGGGCACCCGGGTGGCGCGCTTCATGCTCTCCGACGGCCTCGGCAACCTCGGCGGCCCGTTCAAGAAGCTGCAGAACGCTGTTCCCCCTGTTCGGCATCGCCAACCAGCTGTTGGCCGCCATCGCGCTGACGGTCGTCACCGTCGTCATCATCAAGCGCGGCCTGCTGAAGTGGGCATGGATCCCGGGCATTCCACTGGCGTGGGACCTCGTCGTGACCATGACCGCCTCGTGGCAGAAGATCTTCTCGGGCGACCCGAAGGTCGGCTACTGGACGCAGCACTTCCAGTACCGCGACGCCAAGGACGCGGGCAAGACCGCGTTCGGCGCCGCCAAGGACGCCGGCCAGCTCGACGCCGTCATCCGCAACACCTTCATTCAGGGCACGCTGTCGATCGTGTTCGCCGTGCTGGTCGTCATCGTGTTCGCCGCCGGCGTCGTCATGGCGCTCAAGGCGATTCAGGGTCGCGGCAGGCCGCTGACGGAGGACGAGCCGGTGCCGTCGCGCATCTTCGCGCCGTCGGGACTGCTGGCCACCAAGGTCGAGAAGGAGGTGCAGAAGCAATGGGACGAGTCACCGCATACGCCCGCCAGATCGGTTGGTACTGGGGGTCACTGATGGGCGACAACCACTATCGCCGCTACGTCGAACACCGCTCGCGCACCCATCCCGGCGACCCGGTGATGTCCGAGCGGGACTACTGGCGCATGCGTCACGATGCGACGGAACGGAATCCGCAGACGCGCTGCTGCTGAGTTCCGCCGCGCCCCGTTCCCGCGTGCCCCGACGTGTACTGTCGAATTTACGGTAAGGGCATTCAACGGGAGGTTCGTGATGGACAAGAACGACATGATCTTGATCAGCGTCGACGATCACATCATCGAGCCGCCGAACATGTTCGCCAACCACCTGCCCAAGAAGTACGCCGACGAGGCACCGCGACTCGTGCACAACGCCGACGGCTCGGACACCTGGCAGTTCCGCGACGTCGTCATCCCCAACGTCGCACTGAACGCGGTCGCAGGCAGGCCCAAGGAGGAGTACGGCCTCGAACCCCAGGGCCTCGACGAGATCCGCAAGGGCTGCTACGACCCGGACGAACGCGTCAAGGACATGAACGCCGGCGGCGTGCTGGCCACCATGAACTTCCCGTCGTTCCCCGGCTTCGCCGCGCGACTGTTCGCCACCGAGGACTCGGAGTTCTCGCTGGCCCTGGTGCAGGCCTACAACGACTGGCACATCGACGAGTGGTGCGCCAGCAACCCCGGCCGGTTCATCCCGATGGCCATCCCCGCGATCTGGGACCCGGCGCTGGCAGCGCAGGAGGTGCGCCGCGTCGCCGACAAGGGCGTGCACTCACTGACGTTCACCGAGAACCCGTCCGCCCTGGGCTACCCGTCGTTCCACGACCACGAATACTGGGCGCCGCTGTGGCAGGCCCTCGTCGACACCGAGACCGTGATGAACGTGCACATCGGATCCTCGGGTCGCCTCGCCATCACCGCGCCGGACGCACCCATGGACGTGATGATCACGTTGCAGCCCATGAACATCGTGCAGGCCGCGGCCGATCTGCTGTGGTCGGCGCCGATCAAGAAGTACCCGACGTTGAAGATCGCGCTGAGCGAGGGTGGCACGGGGTGGATTCCCTACTTCCTCGACCGGGTGGACCGCACCTACGAGATGCACTCGACCTGGACGGGACAGGACTTCGGCGGCAAGAAGCCCAGCGAGGTGTTCCGCGAGCACTTCATGACGTGCTTCATCTCCGATCCCATCGGTGTGAAGAATCGCCACGAGATCGGCATCGACAACATCTGCTGGGAGATGGACTACCCGCACTCGGATTCCATGTGGCCCGGTGCCCCGGAAGAACTCTGGGCCGTGTTCGACACCTATGACGTCACCGACGTCGAGATCGACAAGATCACCCACGAGAACGCGATGAAGCTCTACCACTTCGACCCCTTCGCCCACGTTCCCAAGGAGCAGGCCACCGTCGGCGCGCTGCGCAAGGCCGCCGAGGGTCACGACGTCGCCGTCCGCGCACTGAGCCACGCACGCACCGGCGAGAAGACGAGCGTCAGCGACTGGACGGCGAATCTGGAGAAGGCGACAGCGGCGCAGAAGTAGCGCTAGCGCAACGAATACCGGATCGGCAGGTGCTTGAGCCCGCCGACGAAGGTCGTGGCCAGGTAGTCGGGCCGGCCTGCGAGTTCGACCGACGCCAGCCGCGGCAGTAGCTCGCTGAAGAAGCTGTTGATCTCCAGCCGGGCCAGCGCGGCGCCAAGGCAGAAGTGCACACCGTAGCCGAACGCTATGTGGCGGTTCGGGTCTCGGCCCACGTCGAACGTGAACGGGTCGCTGAACACCTCCTCGTCACGGTTGCCGGAGACGTAGGACAGCAGCACCGACTCGCCCGCGGCGATCTTCACACCGCGAATGGCGTAGTCGCGCTGCGCGGTTCGCATGAACTCCTTCACCGGCGTCGTCCAGCGCACCATCTCCTCCACCGCCAGCGGCATCAGCGCCGGGTCGCTGCGCAGGCGCGCCAACTGCTCGGGATGCTCGACGAGGGCGTGCATGCCGCCGGAGATGCTGGCACTCGAGGTGTCATGACCGGCCGCGGCGATGATCGCGTAGTAGGACACCGTCTCGATGTCCGACAGCGGCTCGCCGTCGATCGTGGCGTTGGCGATCGCCGACGCCAGATCGTCGGTCGGGTTGGCCCGGCGCGCCGCGGTCAGCTCGGTGAAGTACTGGAACATCTCGAGCAGTGCCGTCATCTGCTCGGCCATGTCACCGCGCTTGAACTCGTCGTCGTCGCTGCCGAACAGTTCCTGGGTCAGCTTGAGCATCAGTCCGAAGTCACCCTCGGGCACACCCAGCAGCGTCATGATCATGTAGAGCGGATAATTGACGGCGACCTTCTGCACGAAGTCGCATTCGGGCCCCTCGGTCACCATCCTGTCGACGAACTGCTTGGCCAGTTCGTCGGCACGATCCTTCAACGCGCGCATGGCCTTTGGCCGGAACCAGTTGGCGCCGATCGCTCGTACGTCACGGTGCTGCGGGTCGTCCATGTGAATGAGCGTCTTGATGCCGACGGCTGCTTGTTGCTCGTCGCCCTCCCTGGTGACCAGCACCGGCCGCGGCGAGTTGGTGAACACGTCGTTGGCGCGCTCGATCTCCATGATGTCGGCGTGCTTGGTGATCGCCCAGAACGGCGCGTAGTTCGGCACGTCCACCCAGGACACCGGCGCGGTGGCACGCAGGTGGGTGAGCGCGCGGTGCAGGCCCACCTCGTCGGTGTAGGCCAACGGATCGGCCAATACCTTGGCGGCGTCGTCCATGGTCGGAGTGCTCACCGTGGGTTCCCTTCATCGGTGGTCCGGAGTTGATTCAGCACCGACTCGACGACCTCGTCGCTCAGCGTGGCTGGCAGGGCGGGCAGCACGCGGTCGATCGCGCCGTCGCATCGCACCCGCAGCGCATCGGCGACGTCGCTCAGCGGAGCGACGACGGCGAAGGCGCCGAGGACGTCGTCGTCGATCAGGTCGCCCATCGCATCCCACTGCCCCAGCTTCGACAGGCGGTGCAGTTCGGTGTGGACGTCACCCCACCCGTGCAGCTCGAGCACCTTGCGGTACGCCGGGGTGGATCCGTAGAACGCGATCTGCTTGCGGACGGGCACGGCAGCCTCGGCCATGGCCTCCTCGGTGTCGCCGGTGACGACGAACACCGGGCACGACACCTGGACGTCACGGCGCTC
>JAQSXQ010000394.1 GCA_029256565.1 Mycobacterium sp. | reverse complement strand
GGCAAGGTCACCAAGCTGGTGCCGTTCGGTGCGTTCGTCCGCGTCGAGGAGGGCATCGAGGGCCTGGTGCACATCTCCGAGCTGTCCGAGCGTCACGTCGAGGTCCCGGACCAGGTGGTCCAGGTCGGCGACGACGCGATGGTCAAGGTCATCGACATCGACCTCGAGCGTCGCCGGATCTCGCTGAGCCTCAAGCAGGCCAACGAGGACTACACCGAGGAGTTCGACCCGTCGAAGTACGGCATGGCCGACAGCTACGACGAAGCGGGCAACTACATCTTCCCCGAGGGCTTCGACGCCGAGACCAACGAGTGGCTCGAGGGCTTCGAGAAGCAGCGTGACGAGTGGGAGGCCCGGTACGCCGAGGCCGAGCGCCGCCACAAGATGCACACTGCGCAGATGGAGAAGTTCGCCGCTGCCGACGCGGAGGCGGCCAGCAGGCCCGCCAACGCAGGCACGACGTCGTCTTCGTCGTCCTCCCGTCCGGAGGAGTCGACCGGCGGCACGCTCGCCAGCGACGCTCAGTTGGCAGCGCTGCGCGAGAAGCTCGCAGGCAACGCCTAACCACGGCTAGTACGACGAACGCCCCGGCTCCTGGAGCCGGGGCGTTCGCCGTTCCGGCGCCCCTGACAGACTGGTGCCGTGCTGCGAATTGGTCTGTCCGGCGGTATCGGTGCCGGCAAGTCGACGGTGTCCAAGACGTTCGGTGAACTCGGCGGCATCGTCGTCGACGGCGACGTCATCGCCCGCGAGGTCGTCGAACCCGGAACCGAGGGACTCGCCAAGCTGGTGGAGGCCTTCGGCGAGGACATACTTCGTCCGGACGGCGCGCTGGACCGGCCTGCGCTGGCGGCGGTCGCGTTCAGCGACGACGCGAAGCGGGCCACCCTCAACGGCATCGTGCACCCGTTGGTCGGCAGGCGACGTCAGGAGCTGATCGACGCCGCACCGGCGGACGCGGTGATCGTCGAGGACATCCCGTTGCTCGTCGAATCACAGATGGCGCCGATGTTCCCGCTGGTGATCATCGTCCACGCCGACGAGGACCTACGGGTGTCCCGGCTCATCGAGCACCGGGGATTCACCGAGGCCGACGCCCGTGCCCGCATCGCCGCCCAGGCGACCGTGGAGCAGCGTCGTGCCGTCGCCGACGTGTGGCTCGACAACTCGGGTCCCGCAGAGGATCTGGTGGCGGCCGCCCGGGCGCTGTGGCACGACCGGATCGTGCCGTTCGCGCACAACCTCCAGGCCGGGGAACCGGCCCACGTGACACCGGTCCTGGTGCCCGCCGACCCGTCGTGGTCGGAGCAGGCGACGCGAATCGTCAATCGGCTCAACACGTCCTGCGGCCATCGGGCGCTGCGCATCGACCACGTGGGGTCGACTGCGGTGCCGGGCCTCGACGCCAAGGACGTCATCGACGTGCAGGTCACCGTCGAATCGCTCGACGTCGCCGACGAACTGGGCTCGGCACTGGCATCGGCGGGCTACCCCCGGGTCGAGTCGATCGTCGCCGACGTCGCGCACACTGATAAGGAGGCGTTGTGGCAGAAGCGCTTTCATGCATCTGCCGACCCCGGCAGGCCCACCAACGTGCACCTGCGCGTCGAGGGGTGGCCGAATCAGCGCTTCGCGCTGCTGTTCCGGGACTGGCTGCGGGCGGAGCCCGACGTACGCGCGGAGTATCTCGACTTCAAGCAACGGATCGCCGACGCCGGACACCGGACGTCCGGGGACTATGCCGACGCCAAGGAGCCGTGGTTCGCCGACGCCTACGGTCGCGCGATGACCTGGGCCGAACGGAACGGCTGGTCTCCCTAGTCCGTCAGGCAGCGGGTGCCGGCGGAGCAACGGCGGGGTCGGCCGGCGGCAGCGGCGCCGCGGGTGCTGGTGCGTCGACCGGCGCGGTGTTGCCCTGCGGGAAGTTGCCCACCGAGCCGCAGCTGAGCACGCCGTAGCCGGGGTCGTTGCGCTGCGGCGTGAAGCGTGGAGCGACGAACTGGTCGGCCTGGGCGACGATCTGGTCGTCGACCAGGATCTCGCAGTGCAGGCTCGCGGAGTAGGGCCACTGGATCGCGACCTGCATGCCTGCCTGCTGAGGATCGGACACCACGCCGGTCGTCTCGAAGGTGCGTCCCGGCACCATCGTCGGATCGGCGGTGTTGAACTCGGTGTCGGAGAGCTTGTAGGTGATCGTGGCGCCGCGTGAGACGCCGTCGACGCGTGCGCGGTAGACGACGTTGTGCGGTCCCTCGCCAAACCGAGGTGCTGCGGCTTCGGCTGGGGGCGTGGCGCCTTCGGCCGGGGTGGCAGCGGACTCCTGCTGCACGTCCGGCAGCGGGGGTGCCGCGGGGTCTGCCAGCGCGACGGGTGCAGCGAGCTGCGCACCCACCGCGAGGACGGTCACGACGAACGCCACATGCCGTCCGCGCTTGCTGAAACTCATGATCAAGGACTTTACGCCGAGCGCCACGTGAGGACCATTTCGCGCTGATCAAGCCACCGGTCCAGGTCATAGCCGTGCCGCGCGAGACCGTCGACGGTCGCGACCGCGGTGTGGATCGCCCGCTCCGCCGTTCCCTGGTCGAGCAGCCCGCCGCACACGGCGGCCATCAGTTCGTCGGCGTCGACCAGTTCGACGCCGCGTCCGGTCTGCACGACGAGGTCCAGGTAGTGGTCCTCGGTGCGCCACACATCGCCGTCGACCGAGATCCGGCACACGTCCAGGTAGAAGTCCTGGTCGCGCTCGTAGCCCGGATTGAAGTGGAACACCGTTACTCGCAGGTCGAGATCCGACAGCAACCACGACTCCAGGTAGTGGAACTGCGTCCGGCCGGGAGCCGGCCGGGCCATGTACAGGCCCCAGGGGGTGACGGTGTAGACCTCGACGTCGCGGACGATGCCCTTCGGGTCGGTGTTGGTGGCGTTCCCTACGTCGAAGGTCTCGCGTTTCGGGGGATGGATCGCGGGCGTCACGAGCGTCGCCGGCGAAGGTCGATGACGAGCGGACGATGACCGTCGGGCCGGGTCAGCATTCGCAGCACGAATCCGGCGAGCAAGCCTCCCGCGAAACCGGCCCAGAGCAGGCTGGCGGCATCGAGCCAGCCGCACTGGCTGGATGGTCCGAGACCGCCGTCGCCGCAGGTCACGCCCATGGCGTCGGCCACGCGTCCCGGTCCGGGCCAGATCAGCGCGACGGCGCAACCCAGGCTGAGCAGCAGGAGGAGCAGGCCGAGTAGTCGTAGGGCGACTCGCAGCGGTTCGCGCACGGCGTCACGCTAACCCGTCACGGGCCACGGCGGGAATGAACTTGTCGGGGGACGCGCTTAATCTGGTAACCATGGCCTTCGCTACCGAATACCCCGTGCTCGCGCACTCCGAGCATCGCCCCGTCGATGCGATGGTGCGTGCCGGCAATCGGTTCGAGGTGGTCAGCGAGTACGAACCCGCCGGCGATCAGCCGGCGGCCATCGAGGATCTCGAACGTCGCGTCAGGGCGGGGGAGCGCGACGTCGTGCTCCTCGGCGCGACCGGTACGGGCAAGTCGGCGACGACGGCGTGGCTCATCGAACGTCTGCAGCGCCCGACGTTGGTGATGGCGCCAAACAAGACGCTCGCTGCTCAGCTGGCCAACGAACTGCGGGACATGTTGCCGCACAATGCCGTCGAGTACTTCGTGTCGTACTACGACTACTACCA
>JAQSXQ010000393.1 GCA_029256565.1 Mycobacterium sp. | reverse complement strand
ACCGCCTCCGTCAGCGCCTCCTTGATCTCGTGCAGCCAGGCCGGCGGCCGCGTCCGCAGCAGGAGGATCACCAGCGCCGCGAGGGCACCGAAGGACGCCGCCTCCGTGGGAGTCGCCAGACCGAGGTAGATGGTGCCGATCGACACGGCGAAGATGACTGCGAGATAGAGGAATCCGGCGATGTCGAGGCGACTCGGCTCCCCGGGCTCTGCAGCAGCGGCGGCTTCTGAATCGAGATCGCCGGGCTGGGTGGCGCCCACCGCTGCGCCAACACTCTGTGGCACAGCAGGTTTGGCCGCACGGCGCCGTTGCCACGTCACCAACGAGACGATGGTGACCGCGTAGGCGGCGATGGTCACCAGGCCCGGGCCGATCCCGGCGATCAGCAGTTGCCCGATGCTCTCCTCGGTGACGACGCCGTAGAGGACCAGCACGATCGACGGCGGGATCAGTACGCCGAGAGTGCCTCCGGCGCAGACGACCCCAGCCGCGAGACGGATGCTGTAGCCGGCGCGGACGATGGCGTCGGTGGACACCCGCGCCATCGTGGCGACCGTGGCCACGCTCGATCCGGTGACCGCGGCGAACATGCCGGATCCGGCGAGCGACGCCAGTGCCGGTCCGCCGGGAAGCCTGCGTAGCGCCGCCGAGGCCAGGTCGAAACCGGCTTGGGCGAGGCCTGCCCGGACGGCGAAGATCCCCATCACGATGAACAGCGGGATGATCGTCAGCGAGTAGTCGGCGGCGGTGGAGAACGGCTGGTTGGACACCGTGCTGACTCCCGCGCCGGTGCTGCGCAGCAGCAGCACGCCGACGAGAGCCGACGCCATCAGCGACAGGCCCACGTGGAGCCGGATCGCCAACAGGGCGAAGAACAGGACGAGGACGACGATCAGCACGACAGCGGTGGTTGCGGTCATCGGTCGTCTCCACTCTGCTCGGAACGCAACGCCGCGAAGGTGAGCAGCTCCTTCCACACGGCCACCACGAAGAACAGGACGAACGACGCGAGGAGCACCACCTTCGCCGGCCAGGTAGGAAGCCGCAGGATGTCGTTGGTCGTCTCACCGCGACTGGCGGCGCTGATCAGGACCTCGCTCAGTCCCCACGTCAGCAGAGCGCCGAGCCCGATCAGCAGGAGGCCGCGAAGAATGGAGAACACCGCCCGGGTCCGCACGCCGAAGCGGCTCTCGATCAGCTCGACCGCTACGTGCCTGCCATCGGCTTCGGCGGCGGCGAGTCCGAGGAAGGCGACGGCCACGAGCAGCATCGTGGCGATGTCGACGGTTCCGACGATCGAGCGGTCGCGCGCGTTGCGGCTCACCACGTCGGCGATGGTCAGCAAGATGAGCCCAAGAAGCAGAACCCCTGCGACGACGCCCAGAGAGCGGACGATCACGAGCAGTGGCCGCGGAAGGGTGATGTCCTCGGTCATCGGTTCTCTCCCTCGAGGCACGCGTAGAACGGGTCGGCGTAGCCCGACCGCGCGGACTCCTCGCCGATGATCCGGCGGTAGTCGGCGAGCACGCCTTCGGCGTCGTAGCCACGCTCGGTGTAGCGGTCGACCCACTGCTGCGCGATGCCGGCGCGTTCCTTCCACGCCTCGACGTCGTCGGGCGGCATCGTCGACAGCTGCGCTCCGGTGCGGCGGAGGTCGGTACAGGCTTGGACGCCGAGCGTGTCCATCTCCTCGAGCCCGTTGGCGACGGCGTTACCCGACGCCTCGGCGATCGCGTCCTGGTACTCCGAAGGCATCTTCTCCAGCAACTCGGAGTTGATCACCACGATCGACGATGCGTAGCTACCGATTCCCGGGTCGACGACGTACGGCGTGGTGGACGCCAGTCCGAACGTCGGCAGGTTGGCGATCGCCAGCGAGGTGTACCCGTCGATGACGCCGCGTTCCATGGACTCGTAGACGTCGGTGGCCGTCATCGCGACGGGATTCGCACCCACGGCGAGCAGGGCCTCGGACGTGAGGCCACCGGACCGAATGCTGCGCCCCGCCAGATCATCCGGCGTGCGGGCGGGCTCCTTCAGGCCGATCACGTTGATCCCGAGCGGTAGGGGGAACAGCAGCTGCACGCCCTGGCGGTCGAAGTCGTCGCGGTAGGTGTCGTTCTCCTCGTACAGCCGCTCGATGGCCGTCATCTGGACCTGGGGATTGTTCGTCTCGAACGGCAGCTCGATGACGGTGAACATGGAGAGATCCGACGCGGAGTACAGCGAGCCGACCTGAGCGAGATCGGCGCGGCCGTCGAGGGTCGCCTGCAGCGACTCGTCGGCGCCGACCAGGCTCTGGGAGTAGTGGAACTTCACCTTCACCCCGCCGTCGGTGCGCTCCTCGACCTCCTCCGCCCACCGCTGCATCGTCAGCGACTGATCCGACGTCGGCGAGGAGTAGGTCGTGTAGTGCACGACGAACGTGCCGTCGTCGGCGGCACAGCCCGACAGTGCGGTTGCGGTCACGGCGGCGGAGGCGATGGCGATGGTCCGGCGCACTCGGCGCATCAGGTCGCTCATGTCATGCCTCCGGCTGGACGCGGTAACGCCTCAGCGTCAGTGCGGGATTGACGGTGCGGACGGCGTCGAGGCGGCTGCGGTCCAGACGGGCCACGCCTACCCCCGCGGCCTCGCCGAGCGCGGCCAAGGGGATGCCCATCGGATCCAGGATGACGCTGTTGCCCGATCCCGCCGGGGCAATCTGATCCGCGGCCAGCACGTAGACGGTGTTCTCGATGGCCCGCGCTCGAAGCAGCGTGTTCCAGTGGTACTCCTTGAGCGGCCCCGGCACCCACTCGGCGGGCAGGGCGATCACGTCGGCGCCCGCGTCGACCAGGGTTCGGGAGGTCTCCGGGAAGCGCAGGTCGTAGCAGGTCTGCATCCCGACGGTGAACCCGTTGACCCGCAACAACTCTGGCGTGGACGGGTCGGCCGCGATGACCCGGTCGGACTCCTTGTAGCCGAATGCGTCGTACAGGTGGACCTTTCGGTACACGGCGGCGATCTCACCCTCCTGGATGCCCACCAGGGTGTTGTGGATCTTGCCGTTCCCGGCGGACTCGTTCACGCCGAAGATGACGGTGAGGTTCAACTCGGCGGCCGACCGTGCCAGCCGTGTGACCGACGGGCCGTCCAGGGACTCGGCGGTGTCCACGAAGCGGTCGTCCATCGTGGGAACGGTGAACACGGCGTACTCGGGCAGAACCACGAGTTCGGCGCCCTGAGCGGCTGCCTGCCGCAGCAGGTCGACCATGGTCTCGACGTTCGCCTCCTTGTCCTCCGAGGGGGCGAACTGGGCGATCGCGGCAGTCAGGGTCATCGGGCAATCCTCACGTCGGCTGTGATGTCCTGCAGGCTCTGCATGGTCGCCGTGAACCCCGCCAGCATGGCGCCGTACTGCATCGCGGCGACGATGGTGTGGGCGCCCTCCTCCACGGCCAGGCGCTGCTCGGCGGCGCTCCACGCCGGGAGCAGCCATGGCTTGCCTGCGGCGTTGGCGGCGCGAGCCAGGTGACGAATGTCCGCAAGGTCCTCGGCAGTGACGCCGTACGCCCCGCGGTCCCGACGCAGCGAGAGATCCGATGGCCCGATGAAGATCCCGTCGACGACGGGCAGCGCCAAGATCTCCTCGATGTCGTCGAACGCGGAGGCGTCTTCGATCATGGGATAGCACTTGGTGTTGCGGTCTTGGGCGCTC
>JAQSXQ010000392.1 GCA_029256565.1 Mycobacterium sp. | reverse complement strand
CTACTACTACCGGCTCGTCGGTACCGCCCCCGAGTACCAGCAACGGGCACGCGAACTGTTCGGCGACGCCGACGCCGACTATCAGGCCGCGCTCGACCGCCACTACAGCCAGGGCGCGCCGGCAGGGTGGAACAAGAACTTCGTCTCCTCCTACGCCACCATGCACCCCGCCGAGGACTGGGCCGAGACGTTCGCCCACTACCTGCACATCCGCGACACCCTGGACACCGCAGCGGCGTTCAGCTTCGCACCCGCGGCGGCCACCTTCGATCGGCGCAACCTCGGGCCCAGCGGCTTCGACGCCATCATCGAGATGTGGCTTCCGTTGTCATGGGCGCTCAACATGGTGAACCGCTCGATGGGGCACGACGACCTGTATCCGTTCGTCCTGCCGCCTGCGGTGCTGGAGAAGATGCGCTTCATCCACACCGTGATCGACGAGGTGACGTCGGACCCGGCCAAGCTGGCAGCGGCGGCGGGCGGCTAGCGCCGCGGGCATCCCAGCGCAGGTGCGCGGCGTGTCCTTTGACCTTTCACGGACCCGTGCAGCAGCATTCGGCACCATGAGTTCCACCCGTGGCGCCCGCGTCGGCGTCAGCCTCGCCCTCGGCGCAGCCGCTCTCACGCTCGCCGCGTGCGGCGAGTCCACCATCGAGTCCGGGCCGACCGAACAGTTCGTCGGGGACCTCGTCTCCGAGCAGACGCAATTCACGCCGGAAGACGTGACGTGCCCCGACGGGATCGAGGCGGAGGTCGGCGTCGAGTTCGAGTGCGCGTTCACCGGCCCGGAGGGCACCCGCTATCTCGCACACCTGAAGGTCGTCGAGGTGAACGGCAAGGACGCGACATTCGATCTCCGGGAACTCGAGCCCACCGGCTGACGACGCCGTCACGCCACGGTCGAGTCACGTCGCGTGGCGGTGCCGCAATCGGCGGGCATACCTTCCTAGGATCGCTCGGGTGAACGATCGATACGGCTCCGACGTGCTCGCCAGCGACCCGCATTCGCGCAGGCGGCCGAAGTCCACCGAACGCGTGGCCGAGATCGGGCTGGTGGTCGAGGACGCGCAGAGCGGCTACGTCGGCGCGATCGTCGGCGTCGAGTACGGCGCGATCAAACTCGAGGACCGGCATGGCAGGCGCAAGTCCTTCCCGCTCGGCCCGGGATACCTGCTCGAGGGCAAGCCGGTGATCCTCAACCCGCCGCCGCGACGCCCCGCACCCAAGGCGCCGACGCGCACGGCGTCGGGCTCCGTGGCGGTCGCGAACGTGCGTGCCCGCACCGCGCTCGCCAGCCGGATCTACGTCGAAGGCCGCCACGACGCCGAACTCGTCGAACAGGTGTGGGGCGACGACCTGCGCATCGAGGGCGTGGTCGTCGAATACCTGGGCGGCGTAGACGATCTGGCGGCAATCGTCGCGGAGTTTCGGCCAGGGCCGGGCCGGCGACTTGGCGTCCTCGTCGATCACCTGGTTCGGGGATCGAAGGAGGCCCGCATCGCAGCCGACGTGGCCCGTGGACCAGGGGGAGCGCACACCCTGGTGGTCGGGCACCCGTTCATCGACATCTGGCAGGCCGTCAAGCCGGCACGGATCGGAAAGACCGCGTGGCCGGTGATCCCGCGCGGCACCGAGTGGAAGCACGGGGTCTGCGACGCGTTCGGCTGGCCGCACCGGGATCAGGCCGACATCGCCAGGGCCTGGCAACGCATCCGCGGGAGCGTGCGCGACTGGACCGATCTCGAACCGGAGCTGATCGGCCGCGTCGAGGAACTGATCGACTTCGTCACGCAGCCCGCCGACTGACCGGCGTGGTAAGCAGAAGTCGTGTCCGACGACGCCGACTCCTCGGCCCCGATGTCTGACGGACTGTTCGACGACCCGGTCCCCGAACGCAGTTCGGGCATCACCGCGACGTCGCCGCTCGCAGTGCGCATGCGGCCGGCCCACCTCGACGAGGTGGTGGGCCAGGACCACCTGCTTCGGCAGGGCTCACCGCTGCGGCGTCTCGTCGAGGGGTCGGGCGCCGCGTCGGTCATCCTCTACGGTCCGCCCGGCACAGGGAAGACCACGCTGGCGTCGCTGATCTCGGGTGCCACGGGACGGCGGTTCGAGGCACTGTCCGCGCTGACCGCGGGCGTCAAGGAGGTCCGGGCGGTCGTCGAGCAGGCCAGGGTGGCGCTGCTGCGTGGCCAGCAGACCGTGCTGTTCATCGACGAGGTGCACCGCTTCTCGAAGACCCAGCAGGACGCCCTGCTCGCAGCGGTCGAGAACCGCATCGTGCTGCTCGTCGCCGCCACCACGGAGAACCCGTCGTTCGCCGTCGTGGCGCCGCTGCTGTCGCGTTCGCTGATCCTGCAGCTCCAACCGCTCGGCGCCGACGCCATCCGGGTTCTGGTGGAGCGTGCGATCACCGATCCACGCGGCCTGGCAGGCACCATCGAGGTAGATGCCGACGCGGTGGACCTGCTGGTGTCGCTGGCCGCAGGGGATGCCCGGCGCGCGCTGACCGCCCTGGAGGTGGCCGCCGAGGCGGGTGACCACCTGACGGTCGAGACCATCGAGCAGTCACTCGACAAGGCCGCCGTGCGCTACGACCGCGACGGCGACCAGCACTACGACGTCATCAGCGCCTTCATCAAGTCGGTGCGCGGCTCCGACGTCGACGCCGCGCTGCACTACCTCGCCAGGATGATGACCGCGGGGGAGGACCCGCGGTTCATCGCGCGCCGACTGATGATCCTGGCCAGTGAGGACATCGGCATGGCCGATCCGACGGCACTGCCCACCGCGGTGGCCGCGGCGCAGACCGTGCAGCTGATCGGCATGCCGGAGGCACAGCTGACGCTGGCCCACGCCACCGTCCACCTGGCCACCGCGCCGAAGTCGAACGCCGTCACCACCGCGCTGGCCGGGGCGATGGGTGACATCAAGGCGGGCAAGGCCGGACTGGTTCCACCGCATCTGCGCGACGGGCACTACTCGGGTGCCGCGGCGCTGGGCAACGCGCAGGGCTACGCCTACCCGCACGACGACCCGGGAGGCGTGGTGCCGCAGCAGTACCCGCCCGCCGAACTCGTCGGGGTCGACTACTACCGGCCGACCTCGCACGGAGCCGAACGCGAGATCAGCGGCCGGCTCGAGAAGCTCAGAGCGATCATCCGCAGGAAGCGAGGCGACCGATGAGGGTCTTCGGTGACGACGAGATGCAGGCCATGCTGGCGACGGCGAAGACCTACACCCTGATGGTGCTGCGGGCCGGGCCGAACTTCGGCGGGCCGGACACCGAGTCGGTGATCTGGGAGCACGGCCGCCGCAACTTCGGGTTGCGCGACGACGGTCGGCTGGCCGTCGTGCTTCCGGTCACCGACGACTCGGGCACCTGCGGCGTCGGCGTCTTCGCGGCCACGGTCGAGGAAACTAAGGTGATCATGGACGGCGATCCCGGCGTCCAGTCCGGGGTGTTCGTCTACGACCTGCATCCGTGCATGGGGTTCCCGGGCGACGCGTTGCACTAGAGCCCGCCTGCCGGGACGTCCGAAGAAACTCTTGACACCGTCGGCGAACCGCCCCTACCGTTGTAGTCAATCAATTGGTTGATCAAAGAGAAGGTTGACGATTGAGGGGTGATGGCGATGCGGACGGACTCGACCGGGCCTTCCTGGCGCTGGCCGATCCGGTTCGCCGGGCGATCGTGGCGCGCTTGTCGCGGGGTCC
>JAQSXQ010000391.1 GCA_029256565.1 Mycobacterium sp. | reverse complement strand
TCGGGCGATCCGGCGTTCGCCCACGCCCTGCGGCTCAGGATCAGCGCCATCCGCTGCAGCCAGGACAGGCGCCTCAGCTCGACGCGACTCAGCTCGCTCTCGAAGTCCTCGAGCATCTGGCCGCCGGCACGCGACGGCAGGTCGAGACCCTCCAGGTTGGGGGCAGACAACTGGCGGATTCCGCTGCGGCCCTCGACCAGCGCGGCCCAGGTGGACTCGGCGTCGGTCGTGAGGGCCGTGGTGGCTGCGACACCGGTGATGACGACGTCTGGGTACTGGCCCGACATGGTTCGCCTTTCTCGAGGCCGGCGGGGAACGCCACCCGCCGACACCGCTGCAGTGCTCGAGGGGGCGCTCGTCGTACGGCGCAATGCCAACACAACGGCAACGTCAGTTCAACGGCATGCTGCCGACGGCTACCCCCGAAGCCCCTCGCCAACCTCTTCTCGACGGACGCGGGCGAAAGCCAAAATACAGGGTCGCCGCCGGAACCGGTGCAGTCGATCGCCGTCGACGCTGGTGACACCGGTCGTCAGACCCCCGTCGGAACCGGCGCCGTCTCGGAATCCGCGGGCGGCGGCCGGTGCGCGAGGCCGCGGGTCCTGACGATTTGGGGCCACCAGAACCATCGGCCGAGTAGCGCCGCGATGGCCGGGGTCATGAACGATCGCACGATCAGCGTGTCGAACAGCAGACCCAGCGCGATCGTCGTGCCGACCTGTCCCATGACGCGCAGTTCGCTGAACGCGAAGGTGGCCATCGTGGCCGCGAACACCAGACCGGCCGACGTCACCACCGAACCGGTGCCCGCCATCGCGCGGATGATGCCCGTCTTCAGCCCGCCGCTGATCTCCTCCTTGAACCGCGACACCAGCAGCAGGTTGTAGTCCGATCCCACCGCCAGCAGCAGGATCACGGACATGGCCAGCACCATCCAGTGCAACTCCAGGCCCAACAGGTGTTGCCAGAGCAGTACCGACAGGCCGAACGAGGCGCCCAGCGAGAGCAGCACAGTCCCGACGATCACGGCGGCGGCGACCACGCTGCGCGTGATGAGCAGCATGATGATGAAGATCAACGTCACCGCGGAGATGCCGGCGATCAGCAGGTCGTAGGACGATCCGTCGCGCATGTCCTTGTAGGTCGCCGCGGTGCCGCCGAGGTAGACGGTGGAGCCCTCCAACGGGGTGCCCTTGATCGCCTCCTTGGCCGCGGTCTTGATCGCGTTGACGTGGGAGATGCCCTCGACCGTGGCCGGGTCGCCCTCGTGGCTGACGATGAAACGAACGGACTTCCCGTCTGGGGAGATGAAGTTCTTGATGCCGCGCTTGAAGTCCTCGTTGTCGAAGATCTCTGGCGGCAGGTAGAACGAGTCGTCGTTGCGCGCGGCGTCGAAGGCGTCGCCCATGGCCGTCGAGTTCTCCGAACTCGCAGTCTGCTGGTCCTGCATGCCCTTCTGGGTGGCGTACTGGGTCAGCATCATCGTCTTCATGGACTTCATGGTCTCGATCTGCGACGGCAGCAGCGCGACGAGCTGAGGCAGCAGCGTGTCGAGCTTCTCCAACTCGGGGACCAGCAGCTGGATGTCGTCGGTCAGGGTGTTGATGCCGTCCAGGGTGTCGAACACCGATCTGATCGACCAACAGACCGGGATGTCGTAGCAGTGCGGTTCCCAGTAGAAGTAGTTGCGGATCGGGCGGAAGAAGTCGTCGAAGTTCGCGATGTTGTCGCGCAATTCGGCGATGTCGACGACCATGCCGTTGACCTTGGCGACCATCTCGTGGGTCACGTCGGCCATCTGAGCGGTCAGGCTCGACATCTCGGTCAGCGTGTCGATCGTGGTCTGCATGTCGTCGGCCTGCTTGAGCATGTCGGCCGAGCGGTCGGAGTTGTACTTCTCGTTGAGCGTCTGAGTCGTGCTCTGCATGCTGAGCAGGAACGGGATCGAGGTGTGCTCGATCGGCTTGCCCTCGGGCCGCGTGATCGTCTGCACCCGGGCGATGCCGTCGACGTGGTAGATCGCCTTGGCGATCTTGTCGATGACGAGGAAGTCCGCGGAGTTGCGCAGGTCGTGATCGGTTTCCACCATCAACAATTCGGGGTTCATCCGGGCGGTGTCGAAGTGCTTGTCTGCCACCGCATAGCCGACGTTGGCGGGCATGTCGGCCGGGAGATAGACGCGGTTGTCGTAGTTCGTCTCGTAGCCGGGCAGGGCGAGCAGACCGACGAGGGCCAACGCGATGGTGGCGACCAGGACGGGGCCCGGCCACCGCACGACCACGGTGCCCACGCGGCGCCAGCCACGCGACCGGATGGTGCGCTTGGGCTCGAACAGCCCGACGCGGCTGCCCAGCGCGATCACCGCGGGACCCAGGGTCAGCGCGGCCAGCACCGCCACCAAGGTGCCCACCGCGCATGGCACTCCCATGGTCTGGAAGTACGGCAGCCGCGTGAAGGACAGGCAGAGCATCGCGCCCGCGATGGTCATCCCGGAGCCAAGCACGACGTGGGCCGTGCCCCCGAACATGGTGTAGTACGCGTCTTCTCGCGATTCCCCGGCGCCCCGGGCCTCCTGGTAGCGGCCGATCGCGAAGATGGCGTAGTCGGTGCCGGCCGCAATCACCATGAGCGTGAGCAGGCTCGTCGCGAACGTGGACAGCCCGATGATCTCGTAGTAGCTCAGCACCGCCACGATGCCGCGCGAAGCCCCGAGTTCGAGGAACACCATGAACAGGATGAGCAGCATGGTGGCGATCGACCGGTAGACGAACAGCAGCATGACCGCGATCACGACCAGCGTGATGATCGTGACCATCACGATGCTCCGGTCGCCCGCGTGGTGCTGGTCGGCGGTCAGCGGTGCGCCGCCGGTCACGTAAGCGCGGATCCCGGGTGGAGCGGGGGTGGCCTCGATGACGTCACGGACCGCGGCGACCGATTCGTTGGCGAGCGTCTCGCCCATGTTTCCGCGTAGATAGACCTGGACGTAGGCCGACAAGCCGTCGTTGCTCTGGGAGCCCGACGCCGTCAGCGGGTCGCTCCAGAAGTCGGCGACGTGCTCGACGTGGACGGTGTCGGCCGTCAACTTCGCGACCAGCTCGTCGTAGTAGCGGTGAGCCTCGGCGCCCAGCGGCTTGTCGCCCTCCAGGATCACCATCGCGTTGCTGTCGGAGTCGAATTCCTCGAAGTTCGCGCCGATCTTCTGCATGGACACCATCGACGGCGCGTCCTTGGCGTTCAGCGACACCGTGTGCGCCTCGCCGACTTCCTCGAGCTGCGGGACGACGACGTTGGTGATGACCGTCAGCGCCAGCCAGCCCAGTACGACGGGAAGCGCGAGCACGCGGATGAGGCGCGCGATGCCCGACCGTCCGACGGCATGGCGTCCGGGCGCCAGCCCATGCTTGCGAGCCACCCGGCCCCCCGATCACTCACAGCCCACGCTCCGTTACGGAAAGCGCAGAACGTGTCATATGTCTAGCTAGACGAACTTAACTCTGTCAATCCAGGTCGAAGCGTCTCGGGCGAGGCCCTCGCGAATCCGGGGGCATGTGACCGCCTCCGCGGAGCGTTTGGCGCCCGACCGGCCGGGCAACCAGACAAGGAACGTTCGACGGGCAGTGCGGCCCTCGACTGCTGATTCGAACCGCTCACCGAGCGAAGAAGGACGTGCCATGCCAGGCGGCCAGGGAATCTACGACAACACCGACGAACCCGA
>JAQSXQ010000390.1 GCA_029256565.1 Mycobacterium sp. | reverse complement strand
CGGGGTCCAGGGTCACCGACGGCGACCGCAACACCCGGGCCGGCCACCAGCACGCCGGCCGCCAGCAATGCTGCGGCCAAACCGCCGATGGCGTCGGAACCACACGTGGATGGGGCCACGTGATCATCTTCGCACGCGTCAATCACGATTGGCGCGTGCTGACCGAATGAGTTCGGTTATGCCGAGTCCGGGTCCACTGCGATGCCGTCGGCAACCTTCTGGGCCAGCTCGATCGCGGTACGGGCCCAGTCGGCCGTGGCTTCCGCCAGTCCGCAGGCCGGCGAGACGCCGATCCGTTCGCGCAGCACCGTACGGGGGAAGCCGAGACGGTCGGTGATTCCGGCGGCCGTCGCCGCGATCTGCTCGGGCACCGGGCGGCTGGCAGGCGCTGCGGTCGGCACCACCCCCAGCACCACGACGCGGCCCGACTCGACGAATTCGCCGATGCCGTCGAGATCCGTGACGACCAAGCGACTCGCGTCCAGCATCACTGCACTGAAGGCGCTCCGCTGCAACAACTTCCACGGCAGATCCGACGCACAGCAGTGCAGCGCGACCTCGCCACCCACGGCGGCCACGCACTCGTCGAGCAGGTTGCCTGCGAACGCCTCGTCGACGGGATGCACCGGGGTGAACCTCGTGACGCCCGTCAGCCGACCCAGCAGCGCGGCGGGCAGCGACGGCTCGTCGAACTGCACGACCACCTGCGTGTCGAGCCGCCTGGCGAGTTCGTTGCGATGCGCACGCACCCCTTCGGCGAGGGAGGCCGCCAGGTCGCGGACTGCGCCCAGGTCGGTGAGTGCGCGGTGTCCACCGGGCAGTTCCAGATGCGTCGCGAGCGTGATGGGACCGGGCGCCTGCACCTTGATGGTCCGTCCGCTACCGCGCAGCCCGGCCTTCTCCCAGGCCTCCTCCAGTGCGTCGACGTCCTCGTCGAGCAGGCTGACGGCACGCCGCATCGCCGAGCTGCGGCCCGGAGCGATCCGGTATCCACGCGGCACGGTGTCCACGCCGATGTCCACCAGCAACGCCGCTCCGCGGCCGATCATGTCCGCACCGACGCCCCGGCCGGGCAACTCCACCAGGTGGGCCAGGGTGGTCAGCTCGCCGACGACCACCTCGGCGGCGTCTCGGGCGGATACACCGGGCCAGGAGCCGACGCCGGTGGCCGTCGCGAAAACACTCACGTGGCCAACACTATTCGATGCGGAACCAGACGCGTTAGTCTCAACCATGCCCGCCGCGATCCGTCGCATGCTGCTCGGGCCCATCGCCGCCGTCGTCCTGGCCGCCACGGTCGCCTGTACGCACACCGTCTCCGGTTCGCCGGTACGCGCGATTCCGGGCATCGACGACGACTCGAGGTCCCCCGTGGACGTCGACGCCGTGCTGCTCGAGCAGACGCAGATGAGGGCCATCACCGGCGCGGGCGAGGACCTCACGGTGATCCCCAGCATGGACGGCAAGCAGCCCGTCGACATCGTGGCGCTCGCCGAGTCGGCACCCGAGCAGTGCCAGTGGTACTTCGTCGAGACGCAGACGTTCGGCGCCGAGATCGAGGAATTCCACAAGACGACCTATCAGGACCCACCGGAGGCCGCGCTGATTTCCCAGGGCGCCGCAGGCTACCGCGACGCGACCACGGCGCGGCGGGCGTTCGACGACCTGGCCGGGCTGATCGATCGCTGTGGATCGACGTCGTCGGGTGCGCTGTACGTGGGCGACTGGACCGTCACGGCGGACGGGTTGCAGACCCGCACCTCGAGGTGTGGGCGTGACTATCGGGTCAAGTCGGCGGTGCTCGTGGAGATCACCTTCTGCGGGTACCCGTCGACGGTGCCCGACATCGTGATGACCAACGTGCTGGCGAAGGTACCGGCCTAGCGGTCGGCGCCGACGATCGTGGCGCTGGCGATGACCTCGTCGCCTGCGGGGTCCGGCCGGTACAGCACCATGGTCTGTCCGGGCGCGACACCGCGCAGGGGGCTGCGCAGGTCGGTGACGAGCCTGCCGTCGCGAATCTCGGCCACTGCGGCCGCGAGCCCACCGTGTGCGCGTACCTGCACTTCGCACTCGACCGGTCCGTCGAAGGCCCGGCCGGACGTGAACACCGGTCGTTCGCCGGTCAGCACGTTCACGTCGAGGTCGGCGACGTCACCGACGCGCACGGTCCCGCTGTCGGCGTCGATGGCGGTGACGTAGCGCGGCTTGCCGTCCGCACCCGGTCCCGCGATGCCCAGACCCTTGCGCTGCCCGATGGTGAACCCGTGCACGCCGTCGTGCTCGGCCAGGACGGTGCCACCCGCATCGACGACGGCGCCGCGCCGCACCCCGATGCGGGCTCCGAGGAACGCCTGGGTGTCGCCGGACGGGATGAAGCAGATGTCGTGGCTGTCGGGCTTCTGCGCGACGGCCAGTCCACGCCAGGCGGCCTCTTCGCGGATGGCCGGCTTGGGTGTGTCGCCGATGGGGAACGCGGCGCGCGCCAACTGCTCGGCGGTCAGCACTCCCAGCACGTAGGACTGGTCCTTGTCGGCGTCGACCGCGCGGCGCAATCTGCCGTCGGCCAATCGGGCGTAGTGGCCGGTCGCCAGCACGTCGAAGCCGAGCGCGACCGCCCGGGCGGCGAGGGCGGAGAACTTGATCCGCTCGTTGCAGCGCACGCACGGGTTCGGGGTCTCGCCCCTGGCGTAGGACTCGACGAAGTCGTCGATCACGTCCTCGGCGAACCGGTCCGCGAAATCCCATACGTAGAAGGGAATGTCGAGGATGTCGGCGACGCGCCGGGCGTCGCCGGCGTCCTCCTTCGAGCAGCAGCCGCGCGAGCCGGTGCGCAGGGTGCCCGGCGTGGCCGACAACGCGAGGTGCACACCGACGACGTCGTGGCCGGCCTCGACCATCCGCGCCGCCGCCACCGAGGAATCGACGCCGCCACTCATCGCGACCAGAACTCGCATGACTACTTCCCGTATCCGGCGCTGGCGAGCGCAGCCTGGCGGGCCCGGTCGACGGCCGCGGGTAGGACCTTGAGCGCGGCGGCGACGTCGGCGTCGGTGCTGGTGTGTCCCAGCGACAGTCGCAACGATCCCTTGGCGCTCGCGGGATCAGCGCCCATCGCGATCAGCACGTGCGACGGCTGAGCGACTCCCGCCGTGCACGCCGACCCGGTCGAGCACTCGATTCCCTTGGCGTCCAACAGCATCAGCAATGCGTCGCCCTCACACCCGCGGAAGGTGAAGTGCGTGTTGCCGGGGAGACGGGCATCGCCCGTGGCACCGTTGACCACGACGTCGCCGATGGTGGCGAGCACGCCGTCGATCAGGGCGTCGCGCAGTGCGGACACGCGTCTGCGGTGCGCGTCGAGACCCTCGACGGCGATCTTGGCCGCCACAGCCATCGCCACCGCGCCTGCCACGTCCGGCGTGCCCGAACGCACGTCGCGCTCCTGGCCGCCGCCGTGCAGCAGTGGGACGCACGGGGTGTCGCGCCGCAGCAGCAGTGCGCCGACTGCCGCGGGGCCGCCGAACTTGTGGGCGGCGATGCTCATGGCCGACAGGCCGCTGGCAGCGAAGTCCACTGGGACCTGACCGACGGCCTGAATGCCGTCGCTGTGCATGGGGACGTCGAATTCCGCTGCTACGGCGGCCAGTTCGGCGATCGGCAGGATAGTGCCCACTTCGTTGTTGGCCCACATGATGGAGACCAGGCGGCGGGCGACACGGATCCGTCCGGGCGGACCGGCAGGAACGTGACGTCGGCACCTTCGTGCTCGACCAGCCATTCGACGGCATCGAGGACCGCGTGGTGCTCGATCGGCGTCGTCACGATGCGCGTGCGGCGGGGGTCGGCGTCGCGGCGTGCCCAGAAGATGCCCTTGACCGCCAGGTTGTCACTCTCGGTGCCACCCGCGGTGAAGACGATCTCCGACGGCCGCGCGCCCAGGAGTCCGGCCAGCGCCTCGCGAGCCTCCTCCATCCGGCGCCGCGCGGCCCGGCCGGTCGTGTGCAGCGAGGACGCGTTGCCCACCGTTGCCAGGGCACCCACCATCGCCTCGATCGCAGCGGGGTGCATCGGGGTCGTGGCGGCGTGATCTAGATAGACGGCGGTCATGGCCAACCAAGGATACCGGCAGGCCAGGTGAGACCTAGGCGACCAGGGCGTGGCCCCCGGCGACGTGCTGGTGGGTGGGCAGCGTGCGCGACGTTGCGCGCACCGCCGCCTCGCAGCGTGCGGCGAGGTCGCGCCGGTCGTCACCGGGCAGCTGCAGTGACGAGACGTGCACGTGGCACACCGTCTGACGCGTGGTGATCACCCGTTTGATCGACTGCAGCAGCGAGTCGTCGCCGATGAACGACGGCACCGTCGAACGCCTGCCGTCACGGTGGTGGTAGCTCAGACGCAACGGCTGTACCGGGCGTCCCGCGTCGATGGCGCCCTGGAACATCGCGGGCTTGAAGGGTCCGTATCCGACGCCGCACCAGGTGGTGCCCTCGGGGAAGGCCACCACGGTCTTGCCCGCCTGCAGCCGCTCGGCGACGGCGCGCACCACCCCGGGCAGCCGGCGCAGATCGTTGCGGTCGATGGGGATGATCTTCATCAGCCGCACGACCCGGCCCAGCCCCGGCCAGTCGACGAGGTCCGCGCGGGCGACGAACGACCCCGGTAGCACCGAGCCGATCGTGAAGACGTCGATCCAGGACACGTGGCCGCTGACCACCAGCACACCGCTGAGGTTGCGGATCGGGCCGCCGGACACCGTGATTCGCACGCCGAGGCAGCGCAGCATCATGCGGCAGTAGAGGCGTTGCAGGCGCGACCGCCCGGGCAGCGGCAGCGCGAGCAGTGCGAACGCCGGGAAGACGACGATGGCGCAGGCGATGCGTGCGGCCGTGCGCAGCGCCACGACTGCGGGGTGGGAGGCCGTCAGGGTGTCGACGCGGATGCAACTCGAGTCGCACGACGCCCGCGGCAGCCAGGCGTGGTCGACCAGGCCGTGGCTGCTCATCGGGCGATCCCCTCGGCCATGTCGCCCGCGGCCGAGACCGACCGCAGCCGCTTCAGGTATCGGACGTCGGCCTGCCGCTTGTCCAGCAGCGCCGGGAAGTCCCCGACCCCGAAGTCCGGGTCGTGAGCCGGGTCGCCGCACACCCGGGCACCGAGCCGCAGGTAGCCCCGCATCAGCGGCGGCACCGACACCCGCGACGGCGGGTCGATGTCGTCGAGTCCCCGCCCGCCGAGGACCACCGGCCGGTACGGGCGCACCACGTACTCGGAGGCGTGCCGCCTGCGCACGAAGTCGCGGACCCCGCGGATCCCCGCACCGGGCGTCTCGCCGGGTGCGCCCTGCACCGGCACCGACACGCAACCGGTCACGTAGTCGTAGCCGCAGCGGTCCAGGTAGGCCAGGATGCCCGCCCACATCAGCAGCACGACGCCGCCGTTGCGATGGTCGTGTCGCACCACGGCACGGCCCATCTCGACCATCGACGGCCGGATGCCGTCGAGCGCGCTGACGTCGAACTCGGTGGCCGTGTAGAGGCCGCCTGCGGCGATCGCACCCGGCGGCGGCAGCATGCGGTAGCAGCCGACGATCTCCTGCGACTCGTCCTCGCGCACCAGCAGGTGGTCGCAGAATTCGTCGAAGCGGTCGGCGTCGCGCCCGTCGGACGACCCGTTCAGGTCGAACCCGGGTTCCGAGGTGAACACCTCGTGGCGCAACCGCTGGGCGGCGTCCACTAGTTCGGAGTCGGTGGACAGCAACAGTGTGTAGCGCGGGCCGGTCCCCCCGGACGCCGTGCCTTCGGTTTCGTCGGCGGCAATGAGTACGGATGCCATGCTCATGGCTTGCACGGTCGCCCAGGTGTCGGGCGGGATGCCTACGACGGCGTGACGTGTTCGTGCACGCTGGGTGACGACTCCGTGCGCACGGGGCTTCTCGGCGGCGAGCCGCTAGCGAACGCCGTGGAAGGCGATCTCCAAGAGGGCGTCGATGTGGCTGGGCTCGATCGGCATCGCGTGGAACATCCGGTACTCGATGACCCCGTAGAGCACGTCGCGCAGGGTCTGCACGTCGGCGTCGGCGCGTATCTCGCCGCGCTCCCGAGCCGCGGCGAGCCGCGCGCTGAACGCCGTGACGTTGGGCGCGATGATCTGGTCGAACACGGCGCGCAAGAGGTCGGAGTCGGACTGGCCGGCGGCGATCACGCCTCGATAGGCCGGTCCGAAGCCCGTGGTGGTGATGATGTCCAGGATTCCCAGCAGCTGGACCCGCAGGTCGGCGACGATGTCCCCGGTGTCGGGGAAGGCCACCACGGGATCCAGACTCTGCGTGGCGGCTTCGAGCATCACCGCTCCCTTGGAGGGCCACCAGCGGTAGATCGTCTGCTTGCCCACGCAGGCCCGCCGTGCGATCGCCTCGATCGAGACGTTGTCGTACCCCACCTCGCC
>JAQSXQ010000389.1 GCA_029256565.1 Mycobacterium sp. | reverse complement strand
CGGGTGGACGTGCCCGCCGTGCGCGTCCCGTCGAGCAGCCCGGCGGCGACCATGGCGTTCGGCGACAAGCTCGAGCAGTGGCGGACGCTGGCCTGACAGCACCTTGGTAGTGCTGAGGGGTTCCGTCGATCGGTCTCGGCGAGTAAAACGGATTCATGACCAGCTTCGTCAAGAAACTGCTGGGCATCGGCCTGGCGTTCGTCGTCACGGCCGGACTCGTCGGCGTCACGAGTCCGGCACCTGCGCAGGCGTTCTCGCGCCCCGGTCTTCCCGTCGAGTACCTCGACGTGCCGTCGGCGGCGATGGGCCGCAACGTCCGCGTCGAGTTCCAGGGCGGCGGGCCGCACGCCGTGTACCTGCTCGACGGTCTACGGGCGCGCGATGACTTCAGCGGCTGGGACATCGAGACGCCCGCGTTCGAGTGGTTCCTCGACTCGGGGCTGTCGACGGTGATGCCGGTCGGCGGCATGTCCAGCTTCTACGTGGACTGGTACCAGCCTGCGGTCGGCAACGGAACCACCCAGACCTACCGGTGGGAGACGTTCCTGACCCAGGAATTGCCCGCCTGGCTGGCCGCGAACAGGGGCGTCTCGCGAACCGGCAACGCCGTCGTCGGCCTGTCGATGAGCGGTTCCACCGCGCTGAACCTGGCCACCTACTACCCCGACCAGTTCCGCTACGCCGCATCGCTGTCGGGCTTCCTGCACCTGTCCGACGGGTTCTGGCCGACGCTGGTCGGGTTGGCCATGAACGACGCGGGCGGCTTCAAGGCCGACGCCATGTGGGGTCCGCGGACCGATCCGGCGTGGGCACGCAACGATCCGACGGTCAACGTCGCGCAGTTGGTGGCGACCGGCGCCCGCATCTGGGTGTACTGCGGCAGCGGCACGCCCAGCGACCTTCCCGGCGCGGTGGCGGGCCTGCCACAGCAATTCCTCGAGAGCTTCACCCTCGGGTCGAATCGCGACTACCAGAACGCCTACCTCGCCGCGGGTGGCACCAACGGCACGTTCAACTTCCCGCCCAACGGCACCCACTCCTGGCCCTACTGGGGGCAGCAGCTGCAGCAGATGCTGCCCGACATCCAGAGCACGCTCGGCGTCCGCTAGCGGTGCCGTGCGGCGTACTCGCCGGGAGTGCAGCCGAGCATCGACCGGAAGTCGTTGATGAAGTGCGCCTGGTCGTACCAGCCGTGGCCGACGGCGAGGTCCGCGAAGTCGAGGGCCGGGTCGGTCTCGATCGCCAGCGCCGCCTGCTGCAGCCGGTAGCGGCACAGCACCCACTTCACCGGCACGCCGACGTAGCGGCGGAACACCCGCTGGGTGGTGCGCGCACTCCACGGCGAGATCGCCATGACCTGCTCGACGCGGTGCAGCCCGCCGTCCTCGCGCATGCGGTCCATCAGCCGGGTGAGCGCGTCGTAGGTCGGATCGGGCAGCGGGTCGTGACGGGCGATCGCCTCGTCGAGCGCGGCTGCAGCCGCAACGCGGTCGTCGGCGAGAACCAGTGCACTGCCGAAGATCTCGTCGTCGAGGCGCACCGTCCGGCCGGTGTAGGTGGCGGCATCGCTGTCGAAGCGGGCCGCGAACCCACCCGGCAGGAACCGGACGCCCACGACGGCGCCGCGCCCGGTCAGCGTCGTGGTGAAGACCGTGTCCACGACACCGTGGATCAGCGTGGCGGGCAGCCGGTGGCCGTGCCGAATGCCGTCGGTCCCCCACTCGTGGGTCAGATGCATGCTCGGGAAGGTGATCACCATGCTCTCGAATGGCTCGCAGCCGGTGCGGTCCCACGTGACCGACCAGAAGTTCTCGACCCACCGCGCCGACTCGTCGGACGGCGCCCAGCGGTCGAGGTCGAACGTCGACGCGGTGGCCGCGCGGCCCACTACGCCGAGCTGCGGGGTGGCGGTGGGCTCGGATGGCACGCACCGAGCCTACGAGTCGACCAACTGCTCGCTGGTGGTCCACAGGTCGAGGGCCTTGGCGGCGTCATAGGAGTCCTCCGACGAGCGGATGGCCTTGCCGCCTTCGAAGTAGGCGCCAGTGACGCCGTCGAACGACGGGTCGACCGCGAGCGCGGCCAGCCGCCGACCTGATCCGCGGCTGCTGTTCACGTTGGGCAGCACGCGCAACACCGGAAAGAAGTAGCGCCAGAGGAACTTCTGCAGTGGCGCGTACTCGCGAGCGAGCCCCGACCCCGGCATGAGGCCGGGATCGAAGGCGGTGACCGTGATACCGCGGGCGCCCTGTCCGAGCCGGCGATCCAGCTCGTAGGCGAAGAGCACGTTGCACAGCTTCGACGTCGTGTAGAGGCGCCGTCCCTCACCGGGAGTCGCCGGGTGCGCCAGGTCCTCGGCCGAGGTGTACACCGGCTTCGGCATGCCGGTGAACTTCGCCGGGTCGTGGGTACCGCTGCTCACGACGACGATGCGGGCGGGCGCCTCGAGGTGCTCGAGCAGACCGCGAATCAGCGTGAAGTGCCCGAGATGGTTGACGCCGAAGGTCATTTCGAAGCCGTCGGCCGTGCGTTGGGTGCCGTCCACCACCTGCAGGCCGGCATTGCACACGACGGCCTGCAGTGGCGGCAGACCGGCGGCGGCGAACGCCTCGATGAACCCACCGACGGACGCCAGCGAGCCGAGATCGCATCGCATCACCGTGCACCTTTGAGCCGCACCGAGTTCGGCGACCGCCGCTTCGCCACGGCGCGGGTCGCGTACCGCGAGGACGACGTGCCACGAATCGTCGCGCTCGAGGATGCTCCGCGCGCATTCGAGGCCCAACCCCGCGTTGGCGCCGGTGATGATCACGGTGCGGTCGTTCATGGTTCCTCCAGCAGGATGGGGATGAGTGCGGTGACGGCTTGGAACAGCCGCCGGTACATCCGGTCGACGTCGGTCGAATCGGGTTCGAGGTGATCGGCGAAGAACACGCCGTCCGACAGTGCGACTGCCAGAGCCGTGAGTTCGTCGACCACCTCGTCGGCTCGCGCCGGCGGGGCGTCGTCGGGCATCAAGGAGGCGATTACGGCGCGGAACCCCGCGATGGCGGTGTCACGCACGCGGCGCACGACCGCGGTGACCGCTGGGTCGTCGCTGCGTTCGAGCGAGAGCACGAAGAACAGCCGGAGGAAGTCCGGGTGTTGAGCGAGAAGCCCTGCGGTGGCGGCGAGTTGAGCCGCGACGTCGACCGGACCCGGCCCGTCGGCACCGTGGCCCGGGATGGCGGCGAAGAACCGGTCGGCACCGCGCTCCATGACCGCGGCCAGGACGCCTTCCTTCGAGCCGAAGTGCCAGTAGATGGAACTGGCGGGCAGCCCGCAGGCCGAGCGGATGTCACTGATCGACGTGCCCGCGTAACCGCGGGTGGCCATCAACTGCTCGGTGGCGTCGAGGATGAGTTCGCGCGAACTCTGCCCCTGCTGTTGACGCTTGGTCATGGACGCTGCCACGGGATTCCTGTCTGTAAGGATCGTTACAGACACGGTAGCACGTCGGCGCGTGACGCGTTTTTCCAAGCCCGCGTGCCTGCGCCCGCGGAAGGCTCGTGGCATGAGCGTCGATCCGATTCCCCAGGGCTACACCAGCCTCACTCCGTTCCTCGTCGTCGACGGAGCAGCCGAGGCCATCGACTTCTACGTCTCGGTGTTCGGCGCGACGGTGCTCGAGAAGATGGACGGCTCGAACGGCACGGTGGCCCACGCCGAACTCGACTTCGGACACGGGC
>JAQSXQ010000388.1 GCA_029256565.1 Mycobacterium sp. | reverse complement strand
ACCACGCCGAGGTCCTCGCCCACCACGACCGCCCCGGCCCGGTAGGCCTCGAGCGCGACGATGCCGATCATCGCCTCGTGGTCGTAGCGCACGTAGGTGCCCTCGGTGGGTGCGGTCCCGCGCGGGATCCACCACAGCCGGAACAGGCCGATGATGTGGTCGATCCGCACGCCGCCGGAGTGGCGCAGCGCCGCCCCGACGACGGCGCGGAACGGCTCATAGGCGGTGTCGACCAATCGGTCCGGCCGCCACGGCGGCTGCGACCAGTCCTGGCCGAGCTGGTTGAACTCGTCGGGCGGCGCGCCAGCGGCCACCCCGAGCGCCAGCACGTCCTGCATGGCCCAGGCGTCGGCGCCGTTGGGGTCGACGCCGACCGCGAGGTCGTGCATGACGCCCAGCGGCATGCCCGCCGCGACCGCGGTCGCCTGCGCGCCGGTCAGCTGATCGTCGAGCTGCCACTGCAGCCACCGGTGGAAGTCCACCGCGTCGGCATGCTTCGCCGCGAACTTCGTCACCGCGGGGTTCGACGGGTGCTGCAGCTCCTCGGGCCACGCGTGCCAGTCGTTGCCGTGCACCTCCGCCAGCGCGCACCACGTCGCGAACGAGTCGAGGCTCGTGCCCTCCCTGGCGCGGTAACCGGCGTACGCCAGCTCCCTTCCCGCCGACCGGGGCACTTCGTACAGGTGCTTCAGCGCGGCGCGCTTGCTCTTCCACGCGGCGTCGCGGTCGACGAGTTCGCTCTTGGCAGCCCGTGATTGGGCCGAACTGCGCGCCTTGCGCATGCGGCCCCGGTCGCGCGCGTAGGCATACTCGGGGACCGCCTCCACCCGCAGATAGATCGGGTTGACGAACCTGCGCGACGTCGGCAGGTACGGCGACGGTTCCATCGGGGCGGTGGGCGCCGCGGCGTGCAGGGGATTCACCAGGATGAAGCCCGCGCCGTGCACGCTCGCCGACCACACCGCCAGATCGGTCAGGTCCGTGAGGTCGCCGATGCCCCACGACCGGTCCGAGCGCACGCTGTAGAGCTGGGTCGCCAGGCCCCAGCTGCGCCCGACGGCGAGCCGGGCGGGCAGGGGCAGCGTGGTGGGGGTGACGATGACCGTGGCCGTGTCTTCCCGCGAGCCGGCCCGCACGTGCAGCCGGTGGTACCCGATGGGCAGGTGCGCGGGCAGCTCGAACGTGGCCTCGCCGATGAGCTGACCGTCGAGGTCGAACGGCGGCGCGTTGTTCTCCAGCTGGCGCAGACCCGTGCGCACCGACCCGTCCTCGAGGCGGATCCACGGCTCGACCGGCGCGCCGTGGTCGACGTGCACCCAGAACGTCGCCGACCGGTCGGTGCGGGTGACGATCGTCGGGGTCACGCAGCGCTGCCAGTGCCTGCGGTCGTGCTCGGCAAGGGAGGCCGCGCGCTGCTCGTCGTCGGCGGCGGGCACGCCAAGCGCCTCGAGCACCGCGACCAGTGTCGACTCCGCGGCCGGTCGATACCGGCCGCTCCAGTCGTCGAAGCCGGTGGCCACGCCATGACGACGAGCCAGGTCGACCAGGGACGGGGGAAGCTCGCTCATGGCCGCAATACTGCCGAACCCCGGCGCACCGCGCGCACCGCCCCGACCGGACTACGGGTCGACGTCGCGGGCCAGCAGATCGGCCCAGGTGTCGCGTCGGACCACCAGCCGGGCCACCCCGTCGTCGACGAACACCACGGGCACCCGGCGGGCCCCGTTGTACTGGTTGGACATCGTGTAGCAGTACGCACCGGTGACCGGAACGGCCAGCAGATCGCCGACGGCGGGCCCGGGGAGCGAGATGCGGTCGATCAGCTGGTCACCTGACTCGCAGTGCCTGCCGACGACCGTCACCGGCTCGCCGCCCGTCCCGAACCGGGTCGCGATCGCCGCTTCGAAGCGCTGCCCGGTCAGCGACACCTCGAGGTTGTCGCCCATGCCCCCGTCGACCGCGACGTGGGTGACGGTCCCGCGCTTGACGGTCGTGACGCGATACAGCGTGCACGCAGCCGCGGCGACCATGCTGCGGCCGGGTTCGACGATGATCCGGCAACCCGCGGGCAGCAGCTCCCGTGCCCGGCCCACCAGGGCGTCGGCGTAGGCGTCGAGGTCCGGCGCGTGCTCGCCGTAGGTGTACCGCACGCCGAGTCCACCGCCCAGGTCGTAGGTGTCGAACGTGCCGAGCGCAGCGATGGGTGCGACGGCCGCGGCCAGTTCGTCGACGTCGAGCAGCTGCGACCCGACGTGGGTGTGCAGCCCGTCGAGCCGCAGCACGGGACTGCGTTCGATGCGGGCGATCGCCTCGCGGGCCTGGGCGGGTGACAGCCCGAACTTCGACCCGGTGTGGCCCGTGGCCTGCGAGGCATGGGTGCTCGCCGCCACCCCGGGGATGACGCGGACCAGACAGGGCTGCGGCGTGGCGCCCGCGGTGCCCCGCCGGGCCGCCGACTCCAACCGGTCGATGTCGTCGAAGTTGTCGACCACGACGAGCCCGACGCCGTGGTCGATCGCCATCGCGATCTCCTCGTCGGACTTGGCGTTGCCGTGCATGACCAGTGCGGCCGGATCGGCGCCCGCCTTGAGGGCGCCGATGATCTCGCCGCCGCCTGCGACGTCGAGGTGCAGCCCGTTGGCGACCATCACGCGCTGCACGGCGGTGCACGGGAACGACTTCGACGCGAACGCGACGTCGGCGCGCGGCCAGCGGCTCCTGAAGGCCGACAGGTAGTCCCGGGCCCGGCGCGCCAGAGCGCCTTCGTCGACGACGATCGCCGGGGTTCCGAACTCCTCGGCGACGTCGTCGAGGCGGCACCCTCCGACCACCAGCGTGCCGTCGTCGTCGACGCGGGCGCCCGGCGGGAAGAGGCCCAACAGGTCGTCTGCGGCCGGCTCGATCGATGTCGTCACCGGGCCAGTATCGTCGCCGGAATGGTCGCGGGCCCGGTGGATTCGATGCACGCCCAGACGGCCCGACGCGCCAGGTTCGCCACCGCCGCACTGTTTCTTACCAACGGAGCGCTGTTCGCCAACCTCGCGCCGCGGTTGCCCGAGATCAAGACCGATCTGGGCCTCGACAACACCACCTACGGGCTAGTGGTCGCAGCGTTCCCGACCGGTGCGCTGGCAGCGGGCCTGTTGGCGGGCACGCTGATCCGCAGGTTCACCTCCGCACGGATGGCCGTGGTGGGCACCGCGGGCATTGCCGTGCTCACGGCCGTGGCCGCATCGTCGCCGACCGCCGTGCTCGTCGCCATGGCACTGTTCATCGGTGGTGCGAGCGACGCCATCACCGACGTCGCCCAGAACACGCACGGGCTGCGGGTGCAACGCGTCTACGGCAGGTCGATCATCAACTCGCTGCACGCCATCTGGTCGATCGGCGCGGTGCTGGGCAGCGCCATGGCCGCCGCGGCGATCGCGACCGACGTGCCGCGGCAACTGCACCTCGTCGTCACCGCTGTCGTGTTCACCTCCGTGACGCTGATCGCGTACCGCTTCCTCCTGCGCGGGCCCGACACCGACCCGGAGGAGTCGGCACCGGGCGGCTTCCGCCGCGCAGGACGCCGGGTCTACGCGGCGCTGATGCTGCTGGTGCTGATCGCCGTGGCCGGCGCGGTGGTCGAGGACGCGGGCAGCACGTGGGCGACGCTGTACCTGCGCGACGAACTGGGGGCCGCGGGTGCGATCGCGGTGCTGGGCTACATCGCCCTGCTGGGCTTCCA
>JAQSXQ010000387.1 GCA_029256565.1 Mycobacterium sp. | reverse complement strand
CGTAGCGGTAGAGCAGCGCCGTGATCTCGACGTGGTCCGCCCCCGCTGCCGCACTCACTCCGGCATGCCGATCGTCTTGCCCTCCAGGTACTCCCGGTAGCCCTCGTCGCCGTTGCCGCTCTGCTTGGTGCCGCCGAACGGGCTCGTGATGCCGAAGTGGCTCTTGCCGTTGATGGTGACGTTGCCGGTGCGCATGCGGGTGGCGACGGCGAACGCCCGGTCGACGTCGCCGCCGGACACCTCGCCCGACAGGCCGTAGATCGAGTTGTTGGCGATCGCGATGGCGTCGTCGTCGGTGTCGTACGGCGTGACCGTCAGAACCGGCCCGAAGATCTCCTCCTGCGCGACCTGGGAGTCCGGGTCGACGTCGGCGAGCAGGGTCGGCTGCACGTAGTAGCCGGTCTGCAGGTGTTCGGGGATGCCGCCGCCGGTGACCAGCCGGGCGCCGGAGTCGATGCCGGAGCGGATCAGTCCGAGCACCTTCTTGCGTTGGCCGTCGCTGATCTGCGGGCCCTGCATGTTGCCCGGATCCCACGGATCGCCATACGGGAAGTTCTCCATGCTGCTCTTGAGGATCTCGACGCCCTCGTCGTACCTGCTGCGCGGCAATAGGATTCGGCTGGGGAGGATGCACGACTGGCCCGACATGACGCACGCCATCATCGCCGCCATGGGCAGCGCCGAGTTGAAGTCGGCGTCGTCGAGCACGATGTGGGCCGACTTGCCGCCGAGTTCGAGCAGCGTCTTCTTCACCGTCGGTGCGCCCGCGGCCAGGATCGCCCGGCCGGTGGCCGTCGACCCGGTGAACGTGATCATGTCGACCCGCGGATCGGCCGACAGGGCAGCGCCGACCTCGTTGGCGTTCGACACCACGACGTTGAACACGCCGGCGGGGATGTCGGTCTCCTCGGCGACGATGCGGCCGTACTCGCTGCCCGACCACGGCGTGAGCTGCGCGGGCTTGAGCACCACGGTGTTGCCTGCCATCAGCGCGGGCACGGTCTCGGCGACGTTGAGGTAGAACGGCACGTTCCACGGGGTGATGGCCCCGACCACGCCGATGGGCTCGTAGTGGATCTTGCGGCGCGCGGGGCCCATCTGCGTGGGGTGCACGCCGGTGTCGACCAGGTACTCGAAGGCCTTGCCGTGCTCGGCCCAGTGCTTGACCTCTTCGATCGGGCTCTCGATCTGCGACCCCGAGACGGTCACCGGGCAGCCGACCTCGGTGATGAGGATGCGGCGCAGACGCTCCTTGTTGCGGTCGAACGCGTCGTGCAACTGGGTGAGGCAGTGGTAGCGGAAGTCGAGGTCGCGCGACCAGTCGGACTCGTCGAACGCCCGCCGGGCAGCCGCGACGGCCCGCGACATGTCCTCGACGGTGCCGTCGGTGGCCTGGCCCGCGACCTGTTCGCTGGCGGGATGGATGACGTCGAACGTCGCGCCGCTGCTGGTGTGCTGCAGTTCCCCGTCGATCAGCATGCGCTGCTCGCCGGCCAGAACTCCGGATTCGGTCTCTACGGTCGTCATGTGGATAGCTTTACAAACTATCTCCGAAGTGTCAGGCGTTTCGGCGAGCGTGGGGGCTATGTTCGCAAAGCGGCACTCTGGCGTGCACGGGGCCCACACTCGGCCCGGGAGGTGGCGGCGATCAGTCGCCTGTTGGCGGTTTGATGCCCACCGCGTGCCGCAACTGGGCCAGGAACTGGTCGTCGTCGTCGCTGCGAACGATGTAGTGCGAGACCGCAACCCGGATCGCCGTCGCCGCCTTGACCGCGCGGTTCGGGCCCTGCAGCAGGCGTTCGAGCCTGGTCCGCATCACCGGGATCACCCGGTCGAGCTGCGCGATGACCACCTCGGGCTCGATGTCGATGACCCGTACACCCGAGTACGACTGCTGATACGACACGATGAACTGCAGCGCGGCGTCCAGCTTCTCGTTGCCGCGCAGGCCTGCGGTGGCCCTGCTGATGCCGGAGTCGAACATCTCGCGCTCGTACACGCCGAACGCCTGGAGCAGTTCCTCCTTGGAGGCGAACCAGCGGTAGAGCGTGGGGCGCGACACCCCGGCCTGCATCGCGACCTCGGAGAGGCTGAGCTTGGACTGGCCGCTGCGCGCGAGCACCTCGGTGGTGGCCGACAGGATCCGGCGGCGCGTCGAGGTGTCGTCGCCGAAGTCAGGGTGGGCCTGATCGGCGCTCATCGGCTCATCACTTCCAGCTCGGAACTTCTACCTCGGACAACGGGCGTCACCTGCCCCGACGGTTACGAATGCTCCGATGATCGTAAGGTACGCGGTGGCCGCGAGGGCGCCAACGGCGTGATCGCCGAAGTGACTGGAGGATGACGGTGGCCGGACCGCTCGAAGGCACCAGGGTCGTCGAACTCGGCGTGTGGGTCGCCGCGCCCGCGGCCGGCGGCATCCTCGCCGACTGGGGCGCGGACGTGATCAAGATCGAACCGCCGCAGGGCGATCCGGCACGCACGTTCGGCCGGATGCTGCAGATCGAGTCCGGCGTCAACCCTCCGTTCGAGATGGACAACCGCTCCAAGCGCAGCATCGTCGCCGACCTGACCACCGCAGAAGGCAGGGGCGTGGCCCTCGACCTGGTGGCCGACGCCGACGTGTTCGTCACCAACGTGCGCCCGGGCGCCCTGACGCGCCTCGGCCTCGACTTCGCCACGCTCGCGCAGCGCGATCCCCGGCTGGTGTACGGGTTGATCACCGGGTACGGCGCCGACGGGCCCGACGCCGACCGCGCCGCCTACGACGTCGCGGCGTTCTGGGCCCGCGCAGGCATCGCCGACCTGCTGACCCGTCCCGGTGACGTGCCGCCGTTCCAGCGCGGCGGGATGGGCGACCACTCGGCAGGGATGACGCTCGCGGCCGCCGTGTGTGCCGCGCTGGTCGCGCGTCAGCGGACCGGGCAGGGGCAGCTGGTGTCGACGTCGCTGTACCGCCAGGGCGCCTACACCGTCAGCTTCGACCTCAACACCGTGCTGCTCACCGGCCAGCAGATCGCCGTCGGGCAGCGCGAGACCATGGGCAACCCGTGCATGAACAACTACGCCACGGCCGACGGGCGCCGGTTCTGGATCGTCGGCCTGCAGGGCGACCGGCACTGGCCGGCGCTGTGCCGCGCCGTCGGCCGGACCGAGTGGCTCGACGACCAGCGGTACGCCACCGCGCGGGCCAGGGCCGCCAACGCCACCGAACTCATCGACGAACTCGACGCCATCTTCGTCACCCGACCGCTCGAGGACTGGGCCGAGGTGTTCGCAGCCGAGCCGGACTTCTTCTGGTCCCCGGTGAACTCGCTCGACGACGTGCTCGCCGACGATCAGTTCCACGCCGCGGGCGGCGTCGTGTACGTGCCGGACACCGACGGCGCCCAGCCGATGGTCGCCACGCCCGCCGACTTCCACGGCACGCCGTGGGAGCCGAGGTCGACCGCACCCACGCTGGGGCAGCACACCGAGGAGATCCTCGACGAACTCGCCGAGCGGCGCCGTCGCGGCTGAGTCACCCGTCGGCGCGCGGTGCCTTGATGCCCGCCGCATGCCGCAACTGCGCGAGGAACTGGTCGGCGTCGTCGCTGCGAACGAGGTAGTGCGCCATTGCAACCCGCGCCACCGTCGCAGCAGCGGTGGCCGAATCGGGACCCGGGATGAGGCGCTCCAGCCGCTGGCGCATCAGCGGGATGAACGCCGACAGCCGCGCGATGACGTGTTCGGGCTCGATGTCCACCATGCGCAGCCCGGGATAGGACTGCTGATAGGCGACGATCGTGCGCAGCGTCGCGTCGAGCCGGTCGGCGCGCGCCAGCCCCGCCGACGCCTCGGCGACCGCCCGCTCGTAG